>JBEBWQ010000108.1:0-8016 GCA_040392075.1 Microbacterium sp. | reverse complement strand
CGGGCCGACGCGGGAAGGGCACCTTGTCGACGACGAGCAGCTCGTATCCCCGCAGCGGGACGAGGCGGGACTCCAGCCCCTCCTTCGTGCCGAGCACGAGCACCTCGTCCTCCGGGGCCCGGGCGCGCAGCGCGTCGGCGACGGCGAGCAGCGGGTTCACATGGCCGGCGGTGCCACCGCCGGCGAGCAGGTGGACGGTCATCGCGCGGGCCTCGCCGGGGTCCCGCGACCGGCCGCCCCCGGCCGGCCGGAGGAGCCCCTGCCGCCGGAAGACCCCCTGCCGCCGGAAGACCCCGAGCGCCCCGGGCCGGCGGCGCGCTCGGCCGCGCCCCGGGCCGGGATCGTCCGGGCGAAGGCGAGCAGCACCCCGCTGGCCAGCAGCACCGCCAGGAGCGACGTGCCGCCCTGGGACATGAACGGCAGCGGCACCCCCATGGGCGGGAACAGCCGCAGCACCACGCCGATGTTGATGAGGGCCTGCCCGATGATCCACACCGTGATGCCGCCCGCGGCGACGCGGATGAACGGGTCGGGGGTCTTGCGGATGATGTGGAAGGCGCCCACGGTGTACAGGGTGAACAGCGCGAGCACCACGATGGCGCCGATGAGCCCGAGCTCCTCGCCGAGGATCGCGAAGATGTAGTCGTTGGCCGCCGCCGGCAGCCACCCGTACTTCTCCTGGGAGTTCCCCAGGCCCAGGCCGAAGAAGCCGCCGCCGGCCATCCCCCAGATGCCGTGCATCACCTGGTAGCAGGTGCCGTAGTAGTCGCAGTCGTCGTCGAAGACGCTGAGGATGCGCTCCATCCGGTTGGCGCTGGAGACGGCATAGGCGATCACGCCCGCCACGCCCAGGATCACCGGGATGATGAACACCCGCAGCTTCACGCCGGCGAAGAAGAGGGCGCCCATCACGACGAGCGCGAGGATCATGGTGGTGCCGAGGTCGTTCCCGGCGATGACGGTGCCCATCGCCAGCACCGAGACCGGGACCACGGGGATCCACACGTGCCGCCAGTCGCCGAGATAGGCGTGCTTGCGGGCCAGCACCGCGGCGATCCAGAGCGCGAGGGCGAGCTTGAGGAACTCGGAGGGCTGGAGGGTGAAGTTGCCCAGATGGATCCAGTTGCGGTTGCCGTCGTTGTCCACGCCCAGCGGGGTGAACACGAGGAGCTGCATCGCCAGCGCGCCGATGAGGGCGGGCCAGGCGATCCGCCGGAAGAAGGTCACCGGCATCCGGGAGAGGAGGAACATCAGAGGCAGCCCGATGACCGCGAAGATCCCCTGCCGGAGCGCCTCGTCATAGGGCCCCTCACCGATCGACGCGGCCGTGGCGCTCGTGGCGGAGAGCACCATCACCAGCCCGAAGATCGTCAGCAGCACGGCCGTGGAGGCGATCAGCGCGAACTCGCCGGACCCCGGCGTGAAGACCCGGCCGAGCGAGACGCGGGCGGCCAGTCCCCGGGAGCGCTCGGAGTCCCCGGCGGATCCGGCGGGGGGTTCGACCGTCTGCGTCATCCCCGCCTCCTTTCCGTCCCGGCGACCGGTGCCGGTCCGTCCTGCCTCAGTCGTTCCCGTGCTGCTGGATCCAGTCCCGCACCGCTTCGGCGAAGCGGTGGCCGCGGTCCCCGTAGCTGCGGAACTGGTCGAAGCTCGCCGCCGCCGGGGCCAGGAGCACCGTGTCCCCCGCGTGGGCGAGCCCCGCCGCGATCTCCACGACGCGGGCCATGACCTCTCCAGTGTCCTCAGGCTCGACCTCGTACACCGGGACCGCCGGGGCGTGTCGCCGGAATGCGCCGACGATGCCCGTCCGTTCCACGCCGATGACCAGCACCGCCTGCGCCGTCGCGCCGGGGCCGGCGATGAGCTCGGACAGGTCCAGGCCCTTCAGGTCGCCGCCGACGACCCAGATGGCGCCCGGGTAGGCGCGCAGCGACGAGGCCGCCGCGTGCGGGTTCGTCGCCTTGGAGTCGTTCACCCAGGTGATGCCGGCGTGCCGTCCGACCACCTCGATGCGGTGCGCGTCGAGCCGGAACCCCTCCAGGGCCTGGTGGATGGCCTCGGGGGCGACGCCGAGCGAGCGGGCGAGGGCGGAGGCGGCGAGGATGTTCTGCACGATGTGCGGCGCGGCGAGTCCACGGGCGGCGAGGTCGTCGACCGTGGTGAGCTCCAGCGCCGAACGGGCACGGTCGTCGAGGAAGGCGCGGTCCACGAGGATCCCCTCGACCACGCCGAGATCGCTCGGCCCGGGCACGCCGAGGCCGAACCCGATGGCCCGGGCCCCCTCGACCACGTCCGCGTCCTCGACCATGCGGCGGGTCGCCTCGTCGGCGATGCTGTAGACGCAGGCGACGCGGGTGTTGCGGTACACGAGCGCCTTCGCGCAGCGATAGGCCTCGAACGAGCCGTGCCAGACGAGGTGGTCGTCGGCGAGGTTCAGGCACACTGCGGCGAACGGGACCAGCTCGCCCTCCGGGGCGCTGAGCCCGAGGTACCAGAGCTGGTGGCTGGAGAGCTCGACCACGAGGACGTCGAATCCGGCCGGGTCGCGCACGGCGTCCAGGACCGGGACGCCGATGTTGCCGCAGGGCGCGGCGCGCAGGCCGCCCTCGGCCAGGAGCGTCGCGGTGAGCTGCACGGTGGTGGTCTTGCCGTTGGTGCCGGTCACGAGCACCCAGTCCGCGGGCTGTCCGTCGGCGCGGACCACCTTGTCGCGCACGCGCCAGGCGAGCTCCACGTCGCCCCACAGGGCGATGCCGCTTTCGCGCGCCCAGACGATCACCGGGTGGTCCGGTGCGAAGCCGGGCGATGCCACGATGACCTCGGGAGCGAAGTCCGACAGCGCCGGAGGCACGGTCGTCAGCGGGTCGATCGTCAGCCGGGCGCCGATCACCGGGACGAGCCGGGCGTACTCCTCCTCCGCCTGCGCGCTCAGCACGAGCACCTCGGCGCCGAGCTCCGCGAGGGTGTCCGCGACGGAGAAGCCCGTCATCGACAGCCCCAGCACGGCGACCCGGAGGCCGCGCCAGTCGGCGTGCCAGCTGGTGAGGGCGGCGAGGCGCGCGGCGGTGGCCGTGCGGTCGTCGGTGCTTTCCGTGCCGCCTTCGGGAGTCTCTCCGCCGGTCACGTGCGGG
Source organism: Microbacterium sp. (assembly GCA_040392075.1). GTDB lineage: Bacteria > Actinomycetota > Actinomycetes > Actinomycetales > Microbacteriaceae > Microbacterium. The sequence continues at coordinate 4,885 of JBEBWQ010000108.1, read as the reverse complement.
CCAGCCATTCGACGTAGAACAGCCCGACACCGCCGATCGCGAGCAGGCCAGAGATGATCCACATGCGCACCACGATGGTCACCTCGGGCCAGCCGCGCATCTCCAGATGGTGGTGGAAGGGGCTCATCAGGAACAGCCGTTTGCCGCGGGTGAGCTTGAAGTAGATCCGCTGCAGGATCACCGAGCCGGAGGGGATGACGTAGATGCCCGCCACGATCGGCAGCAGCAGCTCGGTGCGGGTGAGGATCGCCATCGCGACGACGACGCCGCCGATCGCCATCGAGCCGACGTCGCCCATGAACACCTGCGCCTTGGGCGCGTTCCACCAGAGGAACCCGATGAGTCCGCCGGTGAAGGCCGCCGCGACGATGGCGAGGTCGAAGGGGTCGCGCACCTCATAGCACGCACCCTGCACCGAGGCGTCCAGGCCGGGCCCGCAGGACTGCTTGAACTGCCAGAAGGCGATGAGGCTGTAGGAGCTCAGCACCAGGACGGAGGCGCCCGCGGCGAGACCGTCGAGGCCGTCGGTGAGGTTGACGCTGTTGGAGGTCGCGACGCCCAGGAACGACAGCCAGACCAGATACAGCAGCCAGCCGATGATCGGGCCGAGCGCGAACAGGTAGAGGGCCGGGATGTCGCGGAACAGCGAGATGAACCCGCTCGCCGGGGTCTGGTCCCAGCGGTTGGGGAAGTTCAGGGCGACGATGCCGAAGGGCACGATCACCAGCAGCTGGCCGATGACCTTGCGCCAGCCGGAGAGGCCGAGGCTGCGCTGACTGCGGACCTTCATGTAGTCGTCGATGAAGCCCACGGCGCCGAAGCCGACCATCAGCCAGATCACCAGCAGCCCGGAGATGGTGGGCGCGTTGCCGCCGGTGTACACGCCCACGAAGTAGGACAGGATCGTCCCGACGATGAAGATCACGCCGCCCATGGTCGGGGTGCCGCGCTTGGCGCCGTGGCTCGGGTTCTCGATCGCCTCGGGCGTGCGGATCACCTGCCCCCAGCCCCATTTCCGGAACAGACGCAGGAAGACCGGGGTCAGGAAGAGGGTGAACGCCAGCGATATCGCCGCAGCGGTTAGCAGGGACCTCACGAGAACGATTCTCCCAGACGGTCGCCGAGGTGCCGGAGCCCCGCCGAGTTGGACGACTTCACCAGCACCCGGTCGCCCGGACGCAGCTCGCCGCGGAGGTACTCGTACGCGCTGTCGAGATCGGGCAGGTGCACCGCCTCGCCGTCCCAGGAGCCCTCGCCCACGGCCGCGAGGTACAGCCGCCGTGCCTCGGCGCCCACCACGACGATGCGCTGGATGTTCAGGCGCACCGCGAGCAGGCCGATCCGGTCGTGCTCCTCGCCGGCGGACTCCCCCAGCTCGCTCATCGCGCCGAGGACGGCGACGGTCCGCTCCCCCGGCCCGGTGATCTGGGCGAGCGTGCGCAGCGCGGCCGCCATCGAGTCGGGGCTGGCGTTGTACGCGTCGTTGATGATGCGCACCTCGTCGTTGCCCATCGGCTGCATGCGCCAGCGCTCGGCGATCTCCAGGGTCTCCAGGCGCGCGATGGACGCCGCCGGATCGACGCCGAGGGCGAGGGCGGCGCCGATCGCGGCGAGGGCGTTGCCCACGTGATGAGCGCCGAGCACCCGCAGTCGCATCGGGAGGGCGCGCCCCTCGACGTGCACGGTCGCCGTGGTCCCCGCGGCGGTCGCGGTGACCTCGCTCGCCCGGATCTGCGCGGCGGCGGTCTGGCCGAAGCCGAGCACCCGCAGTCCGCGCTCCTCGGCGGGAGCGCGCATCGCGGCCACCCGTGGGTCGTCGGTGCCGAGCACGGCCGTCCCGCCCGGTCGGGCCGCATGGACGAGCTCCGCCTTGGCGCGCGCGGTCTCCTCGATCCCGCCGAAGCCGCCGGCGTGGGCGAGGCCGACCATCAGCACGACGACGACGTCGGGCTCGACGAGCCCCGCCAGGTGCGCGATCTCGCCCGGTGCGCTGGCGCCGAACTCGCAGACCAGGTACCGGGTGCCCGCGGTCACCCGCAGCATGGTGAGGGGGGCGCCGACCTCGTTGTTGAAGGAGGCGACCGGGGAGACGGTCTCGCCCTCGTCCGCGAGGATCCGGGCGACGAAGTTCTTGGTGGTGGTCTTGCCGTTGGAGCCGGTGATCCCGATCACCCTCAGCGCCCCCGCCGCGCGCACGCGCGCGACGACCGCGCGGGCGAGGTCGGCGAGCGCCGCGACGACGCCCGGCACCACGATCTGCGAGACGTCCTCGTCCACCGGCCGCTCCACGAGTGCCAGCGCCGCGCCCTGGGCGACGGCGGCGCCGACGAAGAGGTGCCCATCGGTCGCCTCTCCGGGCTTGGCCGCGAAGATCCCGCCGGGGCCGATCAGCCGGGAGTCCGTGTCGACGGCGCCCTCGACGGTCGTCGCGGCCGTATCGGAGCCTGCGAGGCGCAGGTCTCCGCCGACGATCTCGGCGATCTCGGCGAGGCTCAGGGCGATCATGTCATCTCCAGGTCCGCGACGGGGTGCGGGCGGGTCGTATGGCCGGCTGGTCTCAGCCGAAGACGGGCAGCGGCTCCTCCATCGGAACCAGCGAGGGCTGCACCCGGTAGGTCTTCAGCACCTGCGTCATCGCCTTCTGGAAGGCCGACGCGGTCGCCGCAGACGAGGTTACCCTAGTCGGCTCGTCGAGGGTCACCACGACCACGTACTGCGGATCGTCCGCCGGCGCGTACCCGGCGAAGCTGGTGAAGTAGATGCCGTCCTTGTACCGGCCGCCCTCGCCCGGCTTCTCGGCGGTGCCGGTCTTGCCCGCGACCCGGTAGCCGGCCACGGTGATCTGGTCCGCGAGGCTCCCCTGCGCGGCGACGTTCTCGACGATGCGCGAGAGCTCCGCCGCGGTGCCGGGCTGGATCACCTGCACGGGCTCCGGCAGCTCCGGCTCCACGACGGTCCCGTCGGCGAGGGTGCAGTTCTCCACGAGGGACAGCGGCATCTTCAGACCGCCGTTCGCAATGGTCTGGTACACGCTCGCCACCTGCGGGGCGGTCACCGTGTAGTACTGCCCGAAGGTCGTGGTGTAGCGCGACTGGCTGTCCCAGTCCTCGACCGGGTGCAGGATGCCGCTCTCCTCGCCGGGGAAGCCGACCGCCGTAGGGCTGCCCACGCCGAACGCCTCGAGGTAGTCGAAACGGGTCTCCGGGGAGACCATGTCGCCGAACTTGGAGAGGGCGACGTTCGAGGAGTCGATCAGCGCGCCCGCGAGCGTGTAGGTGAAGGTGGGGTGGACGTAGTGGTCGTTGATGACCGCGCCGTTGGGGAAGGTCTCCCGCGAGTCGGCGACCACGGTGGCGTCCCAGTGGAGGCCGGCGCCCTCCATCACCGCTGCGGCGGTCACGGTCTTGAAGGTCGACCCCGGCTCGAAGGTCGTCGTGAAGATGCGGGAGCCGCGATCGGCCGGATCGCTCGCGTCGACGTCGTTCGGGTCGACCACCGGGTACTCCGCGGCGGCGCGGATCTTGCCGGTCGCGACCTCGACGACGGTGACCGACCCGGACAGGGCCCCCTGGAACAGGGTCTCCTCGGTGATCATCTGCTGGAGGTACCACTGCAGGTCGTTGTCGATCGTGAGCTGCAGCGTCCCGCCGTCGACCGCCTCGATCGTCCGCTGGCTGCCGGGGATGACCACGCCGTCGACGCCGCGGAGGTAGACCTCGCCGCCGTCGGTGGGCTTCAGGCACTGCTCCTGCGCGGTCTCCAGGCCGGCCTGGCCCTCGCCCGAATCGCCGACGAAGCCGAGGAGGTTGCCGGCGACGGCGCCGTTCGGGTACACCCGCGTGGTCCGCCCCGGCATCGCCAGATACGGCAGCCCGAGCTCGCGCAGGCGCAGGTACTGCTCGCTGGAGAGCCCGCGCCGGAGCGGGAGGTACTGCGACTGCGGGTCCTCGGCGAGCCTCTCGGCCACCATCCCGCGGATCTCCTCCGCGCTCTGCCCGGTGATCTCGGCGATCGCCGCGGAGGCGTGCTCCCAGTCGAGGGCGGGCCGGCGCTGCTCGTCCTCCTCCAGCAGCATGATCGTCATCGGGTCCAGCTGCGCGTCGTACAGCATCACGCTCGTCGCCAGGGCGACGCCGGACTCGTCCACGATCGCGCCGCGATTGCCGTGCAGCACCCGCGACGCCTCGAGGTTGCCCACCTCGAGCGACTCGGCCACGTGGGCCTGGGCGTTGACGACCTGGATGTCGACCAGGCGGACCAGGAATCCGGCGAGGACCGCGAGGATGACGCCCAGCGCCACGACCGTGCGGCGGCGGGGACTGCGAGTCGCGCGCGTGGTCATGGGAGCTCCAGGGGTCGGCGGGTGGTGGGGTCAGCGGGTGGTCGGACTCGGGAGGCCCTCGGTGAGGGCCGGAGGCAGGTCGGAGGCGGGCGGGGCGGAGGCCCCGTCCTCCGGGGCTGGGGCGGTCGCTCCCGGGACGATGCCCGGGGTGGCGTCGGTGAGCAGGGCGTTGGCCCCGGCACCGCGGCCGTTCGGGTTGATCGTCGACGACCAGCCGGCCTCCCCCCCGGTGCCGACGATCGCGCCGTCGCTCAGCCGGAGGAAGAGCGGTGAGCCGCCCACCACCATCCCGAGGGCCGCGGCGTTGGCGGCCAGCCGCTGCGGCGAGGACAGTCCGTGCAGCTCGTCGCGCGCGGCCTGCGTCTGCAGCGTGAGGTCCCGCTGCTGCGCCGACAGCTCGGCCAGGACGTAGCTGTCGCGCGTGGTCGCGCTGGACACCGCGATCTGGGTCAGCCCGATCGCCCCGGCGCCGACGAGCGCGAGGACGGAGTAGGCGAGGGTCGGGCGGCGGCGTCGCGCGCGGTTCGCCCGGGGGGGGCTCTC
>JBEBWQ010000107.1:0-8045 GCA_040392075.1 Microbacterium sp. | reverse complement strand
TCAGCCGGGTCGCGTTGTTGAAGAACGCCGTGCCCTGCAGGACGTCGAGGATCGACAGCTCGTCGAACCCCTCGGCCTGCAGCGCCGCGACGTGCTCGGCGGTGAGGGCGATGGGGGTCCGCGTGAGCGCGACCGCGGCCTCCTTCACCGCGTTCCACCGGGGGCCCAGATCGGCGTCGATCCCCTCGTCGAGAAGCCGGGCGACGTCCTCCTCCCGGCGCGAGAGCTTGCCCGCGAACCGGGCGTGCACCGAGGCGCAGAAGACGCAGCCGTTGACGCGCGAGGCGACCGCCGCCGCGAGCTCCCGGTCGGCCCGGGGGGCGCCCGCGTCCTCGTTGTAGAAGATGCCCTTGTCCGTCTTCGTGCGGTGGTGGAGCAGCTCCGGGTCGCGCGCGAGCAGCCGGAAGTAGGGGCTGTTGGCACGCGGCTCGTCGATCAGGCCGTCGAGCTGTCTCGGCGTCAGCGAGTCCCTGGCCGGCGGCTCGATCCACGGCACCCAGCCGACCTGGTCCGTGGTGTATGCGTCCGGGTGCGGAAGCTCGTAGCGGTAGGTCCCGCTCTCGGCGAGGGTGCCGCTCATGCCGCCACCTCCTTCAGCACGACGAGACCGGCGATCACGCGCTGCTGGAACGCGAGGAAGGCCAGCAGCTGGGACAGCGTGACGATCCCGTCGGCGCTCCATCCCGCCTCGACGAGCCGATCGTGGGAGAGGCCGTCGGTCTCCCGCAGACGGTACGTGAGGAGGTGCGCGTGCGCGAGGGCCGCCGCGAGGTGCGGCTCGAAGCCCGGCAGGTCGGCGGCGGCGAGGCGGAGGCCGTCGGTGTTCTCGCCCCGGAGCCCCGGCTCGGCGTAGTGGCCGAACGGGCCGGTGCTCGCCGATGCGGCGGCGGCGGCGAGCACCGCGTCGGTGAGGTCCGGCGCGGCCTCTCGTGCGGCGCCGGCGTAGTAGGCCGCGGTGGCGTCGTCGGCCGTGAGGCGGGTGGCGAAGGCGGCGACGAGCCACCGGTCCGCGACCGCGAACGGCGCGTCGTCGATGGGCTCGAAGATCGACTCGAAGTACTTCTGCGCATACTCGCGCGCATCGGGTCGGCGTCGCCGCACGGCGTCGAGCGCCGGGGTGACGGACGCGATCTGATCGATCACGTCGGCGGGCAGGGCGGACATGGGACCTCCTGGGTCGTGTGGGTGGTTCGGCATGGATGGTTCGGGGAGAGGCGGATCAGAGGGCGGGGACGGCCTCGGCGGACACCCGCCATCCGAGGCGCGGAGCGACCTCCCGGGCGGCGAGCTCGATGGAGCGCAGGATGTGCTCGTGCGGAGGATCGACCGCATGCACCTGGAAGGCGACCTCGTCGACCCGGGCGAGGGTCTCATCCGCGTCCAGCAGGCGGGCGACGTCGTCGGGAGAGCCCACGAAGGTGTCACCGGTCGCCGCGATCGACTCCGGGGAACGCAGGTCGAGCCTCCTGCCGTTCTGCTCGGCGAAGTGACGGACCCGGTCCAGTCCCTCCCCGGCGAGGCGGAGCGCGTCGGCGGTGGTGTCGGCGACGAAGACGGCGCGGGAGGCGACGACGCGGGGCCTCACCCCGGCCGGGATCCTCGCGAGGTAGGCCTCGATGATCGGGATCTGGATGTCGGCGAGCGTCGCGTCCCTGAGCTCGGGGCTGCGCGGCTGCGCCTTCGACAGCAGCAGGGCGTTGCCGTTCTCCCCCGCGGAGACTCCGCCGTGGGCGGAGAAGGTCGCCTGCCAGATCCGTCGCCGGAGCGCCTCGCCGCTGGGATAGAGGCGGTTGCCGCTCCCGAGATCGCCGCCCTCGAGCGCGAGATGGAGGCGCGAGAGCGCGGCCTGGTAGTCCGCGCCCTTGTTCGCCGCGTCCCGCCCGAAGGGCACGAACGACTCCGGGCGGGTCCCGCTGCCGACGCCGATGTCTATCCGCCCTCCGGCGAGCAGGTCGGCGACCACCGCGTCCTCGGCCACCCGGACCGGGTCCTCCAGGGTGAGGGTGATGATGCCGGGGGCGAGACGGATCCGGGGGACGCGCGCCGCCGCATGGGCCAGGAACACGAACGGTGCCGGCAGCCCGCCCTCGACGTAGCGGAAGTGGTGCTGGGCCACCCAAGCGCGCGCGTAGCCGTGCGCCTCAGCCGACTCGATCTGCTCGAGGGCGAGACGGAACCGCTCCGCCGGCGAGACCTCGTCGAGAAGCCGGGTGAAGAAGGACAGATCGGTCACGGTGCTCTCCTCAGATCGTGAAGGTGTCGATCGCGACCCGGGGGATCGCGTCGAGCAGTGCTCGGGTGTACTCGTGCTGCGGGGATGTGAAGACGGCGCGCACCGGCCCCTGCTCGACCGCTTCGCCCCGCCGGAGGACGGTGACGGTGTCGGACAGGCGCCGGACGACGGCGAGGTCGTGCGAGATGAAGACGTAGGTGAGGGCGCGCTCGCGCTGGAGCTCTTCGAGGAGCTCCAGGATCTGCGCCTGGACGGTGACGTCGAGCGCGGACACCGGCTCGTCCAGGACGAGGACCCGGGGCTCCGCCGCGAGGGCTCGGGCGATCGCGACGCGCTGGCGCTGGCCGCCCGAGAGCTCACGGGGCCGGCGGTCGTGGTACCGGCCGTCCAGGGCGACCCGGTCCAGCAGTGCCGCCGCCCGCTGTCTCGCCGCGCGCGGGGCGGCGAGACCGAATCGGACCATCGGCTCGGCGACGATGTCCAGGACGCTCATCACCGGGTCGAGGGACGCGTACGGGCTCTGGTAGACGTACTGCACGCGGCGGCGGAGGGCCTTCCGCTGCGCCTTCGGCAGCGCGGTGACCTCGGCCCCGGCGACGGTCGCCGTCCCCTCCGTCGCCGTCTCGAAGCCCATCAGGATCCGGGCGATCGTCGACTTCCCCGAACCGGATTCCCCGACGATGGCGTGCGTGGTGCCCTTCGCGACGGTGAAGGAGACGTCGTTCACCGCCGCGACCGCGGCACGGCGACGCTGCGCGCCGAATCGCTTCACCAGGCCCGTGACCGCGATCTCCGGCGTCCCGGCTGCGCCGTCCACCGGCGGCCGGAACGGCGGGATGTTCAGCGCGGGGGCGTTCGCGACGAGCCGGCGGGTGTACTCCCCCGCGGTGCCGCCGAGGATGACGTCGATCGACCCGCTGTCCTCGACCGTCCCGTGCCGGAGCACGATGATCCGGTCCGCCCGCTCGGCGGCCACGCCGAGGTCGTGCGTGACGAGCAGCACGCCGCTGCCGTCCTCACGACGGATCTCGTCGATGAGGTCGAGGACGCGGCGCTGCACGGTCACGTCGAGGGCGCTGGTCGACTCGTCGGCGACGATGAGCGCCGGACGCAGCGCGATCGCCCCCGCGATGAGGGCGCGCTGGCGCTGACCGCCCGAGAGCTCGTGCGGGTACGACCTCCCGATGCGCTCGGCGTCGGAGAGGCCGACCCTCTCGAGGAGCGCGCGCACCTCCTCGTCGATGCGCGCGCGGGACCGCTCCCCGTGGATCCGCAGCACCTCGCCGATCTGCCAGCCGATGGGCTTGAGCGGGTCGAGCGACGCCGTCGGGTCCTGCGGGATGAGCCCGACCTCCCTGCCCAGGAGCCGTTCCAGCCGCTTGCCGCGGAGGTGGGTGATGTCGGTGCGTCCCAGCGTCACGCTGCCGCTCAGCAGCCTCGCCCCCTGCGGGAGCAGGCCGATCGACGCGAGCGCCGCCGTGGTCTTCCCCGATCCGGTCTCGCCGACGAGGGCGACGGCCTCGCCGGGCTCGATCGCGATGTCGATGCCGTCGACCGCGATGATCCGTCCCCGGCGGGTCTCGTATCCGACGACGAGGTCGCGGACGTCCAGAACGCTCATCGGCGCACCCCCAGCGATTGACTGATGCGGTTCGTGGCGAGCACGACGAAGAGGAGGACGAGGCCGGGGAAGGCGGTGATCCACGGCGCCGAGCCGAGCAGGTTCCGGCCCTGCGCGATGATCATGCCCCACTCCGGATCGGGCGGCTGCACGCCGTAGCCGAGGAAGCCGAGGGTCGAGAGGGCCAGGATCGCACCGCCGAACTGCAGCGCGAACAGGGCGAGCACCGGAAGCAGCGAGTTCGGCAGGATGTGCCGGAACAGGACGGTGAAGAAGTTCCCGCCCGACCCGTACGCCGCCTCCACGTACTCGCTGGCGCGCACCGTGATCACCTCGCTGCGGACCAGCCGGGCGAAGCTCGCGACCGCGCCGACGCCGACCGCGATCGCCGTGTTCACCGTGCCGGTGCCGAGGAGGGCGACGAGGGTGAGGGCCAGGAGCAGCCCGGGGACGGCGAGGAGCACATCGACGATCCGCATGATCACCATGTCCACGACGCCGCCGACGGATCCTCCGATCGCCCCCAGGAGGACGCCGACGCCGAGCCCGATGGACACCGCGATCGCGGCTCCCAGGAGCGACTCCCGCGCACCGAAGATCACCCGGGCGAGCTGGTCGCGCCCCACCTGGTCCGTGCCGAAGGGGTGCTGCCAGCTCGGAGCGCCGAGCCCGACGACGACCGGCTCGTAGGGGCTGAACGGCGTGAACCAGCTCGGCACCGCGGCCCATGCGAACACGGTCGCGATGATCAGCCAGGCAAGGACGAGGGTGACCGGGGGGAGCGCCCGCCGGCCCTTCTCGACCCGATGGCCGACGCGGACGATCTCGATGCCGGACGGCACGGGCTGGCGGGACGGCACGGACTGACTGACGGCGCTCACGCGGCCACCTCCGCGGGGGTCTGGGCCGCGCCCGGTTCGCTCCGTGTCCACTGCCGGGACAGTCGCGGGTCGAGAATCGGGTACAGCAGGTCGATGACGAGGTTCACGGTGACGAAGAGGGTGGCGGCGATGATCACGACCGCCTGGATGACGGGCAGGTCCTGGGAGGCCACGGCGTCGGCCATGAGCCGCCCGATCCCCGGACGGCCGAACACGGTCTCGACGACGACGGAGCCGGCGAGGATCTCCGCGAAGACGAGCCCGGCCATCGTGAGCGTGGGCAGGAGCGCGTTCTTCGCGGTGTGCCGGGAGAAGGTCCACCAGCGCGTCGCGCCCTTGGCCTGGACCACCTGCACGAAGGGCCGCCCCTGCGCCTGCTCCAGGCTGCGGAGGAAGATCTGCGCGAGCGGGGCGGAGATCGGGATGGCGAGGGTGATCACGGGCAGCACGATCGCCTGGAAGGGATCGGGGTTGATCATGGGCACCCAGCCGAGCTGGAACGAGAACACCTGGATGAGCAGGAGGCCGACCCAGAACGACGGCAGCGAGACGAGCACCGACGGGATCGACTGGATGACCCGGCGCAGCCAGGCGAACCGGGCGAACCCGGCCAGGAGGGCGAACGCGCCGGCCAGCAGGACCGCCAGCAGGAAGGCGGGCACGGCCACCGACAGCGTCTGGGGGATCGCGGTGGCGAGGCGCTCCCGGACCGGCACGGCGTTCTGGATCGAGTAGCCGAGATCCCCCTGGACGGTGCCGACGATGGCGTTGAGGTACTGGACGATCGTCGGGTCGTCGACCCGGTAGTACTCCCGGATGGCCTGGATCTCCTCGGCCGAGAGACCCATGTCCGGGCTCTCGAACTTGATCATGATCCCGTCGCCCGGGAGGACGGAGAGCAGGAAGAAGGTCGCCGTGTAGGCGATGCACAGCACCAGCACTGCCTGCAGCACACGCCCGACGAGGTACTTCGCCATGATGTCTCCTTCCTCCTGCTCTCCGTGGCGTCCTACTGCGCGAGCCAGACGTCGGTCAGGTCGACCCGGCCGACGGGCTCCCAGCCCAGGCCTCGGACCTTCGCCTGCGCGGCGTACGTCTGGGGCAGCTCGTAGAGCGGGATGACGAGCGCCTGGTCGATCAGGTACTCCTGCGCCTCAGCGGCCTTGGCGTAGCGCTCCCCGGTCCCGGGGAGCCGCGTGATGTCCGTGAGGATCGCGTCGAGCGTCGCGTCGGCGGTCTCCGGGGTGAACCCCAGCGCGTTGCGGTTCGAGTTGGAGGCGAAGTTCGACCAGATGACATCCGGGTCGACGCGACCGACGTGCGTGATCGCCACCGGCTGCTGCAGCGGGTCGCGGGCACCCGCGGTGGCCGTCGCCTGATCCGGCGTGACGATGTTCAGCTGCACGCCGGCGAGCTTCCACTGCTCGGCGATGAGCTCGTCGAGCTGCTGGTTGAGCGGGAAGACGGCACCCGGCCAGGTGGTCAGCTCCAGCCTCACGCCGTCCTTCTCGCGGATGCCGTCGGCGCCCGGGATCCAGCCCGCCTCGTCGAGGAGCGTCCGGGCGCCCTCGAGGTCGTACGTGAGCCGGTCGGAGAGATCCACGTAGCCGGTGGCGCCCTGGCTGAGCACCGAGGTCGCGATCTCGAACCTGCCCTGATAGATCGTCTCGATCGCCGTGGCGACATCCGTCGCCTGCTGCAGCGCGCGACGGACGGCGACGTCCGCGAGGATCGGATTGCCCGGGCGCAGCGCGAACTGGGGGTTCACGCCGTTGGTCGGCGCGTAGTACACGGTCGCGCCCGCGGACTCGATGTTCTCGACGTCGTAGACCTGCACCGCGCGGATGGCGTCGGCCTGCCCCGAGGTGAGCGCGCCGATGCGCACGTTGTCCTCGGGCGTCACGATGATGCTGATCCCGTCGAGATAGGCGCGCCCCTGGTGCTCGTCGGCCTCGGGCGCCCAGTCGTAGTCCTCGCGGGCGACCAGGTCGTACTGCTGCTCGGGGACGACGTTGGACACCGTGAACGGACCGGAGGCGATGTAGTTGCCGATCTGGCACTGGTCCTCGTACGGGAGGGTCGCGGTGGCCTCGGCGACGATCGTCGCGCCGACGACGCTGGTGGCCTGCAGGAAGCCCGGGCTCGGCGCGCTGAACGTGAAGGTCACGGTGTGCTCGTCGAGGACCTCGCTCGCCACGTAGTTCGAGACGAACTCCTGCTTGGCCAGCCCCAGCGTCTCGTCGCCGAGGCCGAAGTGGTCGAAGTTGAGCGCGACGACCTCGGCCGTCAGCGGCGTGCCGTCGGAGAAGGTGACGTCGTCACGCAGGGTGAAGGTGTACTCGGTGGCCTCGTCGTTGACCTCCCAGCCGGTGGCCAGCCACGGAGTGATCTCGCGGGTGTCGGGATCCTGGTATGTCAGCTTGTCGCCGAGCTGGTTGATCAGGGTGGCGTTCGGGTAGAAGCCGCTGCCGCCCGCGTAGAGGCAGGTGGGGACCTGCGACTCCAGGAAGGTGAGCGTGCCGCCGGTGACGGGGCCGTCGGCGGGATCGCCGGCTCCGGCGGACGGGCTGTCGGTGGCGCCGGCGGGAGAGCAGGCGACGAGCGCGAGTGCCGCGCCGACGGCGACGAGGCCGGCCGTGGTGCGTCGGGGGAAGAGGGACATGTCGGACTCCAAGTGCTGCGAAAGGGGTTGTCGAGCACGTTACGGAGCACGCTGAGCAGGCACGAAGGCCGCGTGACATATTCAGATGTGAGGTGACATATGCCGATGTGAGGCGACATATTCCGAAACCGGGCGGGTTCGCGACCGGTGAGCGCTCCCGCACGGAGGGCACCGCGGATCATGCGTCCGCGCCGCCGCGCCCTGGACGGCGGGCGCGGTCCGGAGATGCCCGGCACGAGAGCGGACGCGATCCGTCGTCACGGCCCGCGGAAGCCGCGCCGGAGCCGTCGCCGATCAGCCCGGCCGGAGGGGCTCCCGATCAGCGCCCGTCCCTCCCGAACGCGGCGGGCATCGCGCCGGCGTCGTGCGCAGGACCGGTCTGCGCGTCTCGGGCCGCGGCGCTCAGCCGCGAGCCCGCAGCCGTGGTGCGAGCTCGGTCTCGAACAGCGTCATGAAGCGCTCCTGGTCCTGGCCGGGGGCGTGGAAGACGAGGTGGGTGAACCCCCAGTCGATGTACTGCCCGATCTGCGCGACGACCTCGTCGGGGTCGGTGCCGACGATCCAGCGCTTCGCGATCTGCTCGATCGGAAGGGCGTCGGCGGCCCGCTCCATCTCCACCGGGTCGGTGATCGAGTGCTTCTGCTCGGC
>JBEBWQ010000106.1:0-8073 GCA_040392075.1 Microbacterium sp. | reverse complement strand
GAAGTGGCCGAGTCCGGGTTGGCCGTATAACGTCTTCTCTGTGCGCACCGACGAGGAGAGAACACCGATTGTCGGCATGACCCGGCGGCCGTCGCCGATGGGAGGCCGTCGGCCCACACGCGACGACCTGGCGCGTTTCGCGACGGACGACCCGAACGCGATCGACGACATCCTGCCCGCCGTGAGCGGGGCGATGCGACTGTTGATCGTGGGCATCAACCCGGGTCTCTGGACCGCCGCGGTCAACGCGCCCTTCGCGCGTCCGGGCAACAGGTTCTGGCCGTCTCTCCATCGTGCGGGGCTCACCGATCACGTCGTCGATGCCGCCGCCGGCCTCTCGGGGGCCGACGAGGCGCAGCTCCTGGAGCGTGGCATCGGACTGACCAACCTCGTGGGACGAGCGACGGTCCGTGCGGACGAGCTGACGCGCGAGGAGCTGCGCGCCGGCGGAGAGCGCCTCCTGCAGCGGGTGACGATCCTGCGTCCGCGCGTGGTCGCGATCGCCGGGATCACCGCGTTCCGCACGGCCTTCTCGCAGCCGAAGGCACGGCTGGGGAAGCAGGACGCTTCTCTCATTCCGGGATGGGTGCCGGATGTCGCGCTCTGGGTGGTGCCGCAGCCCAGCGGCCTGAACGCCCACGAGAACATCGACACCCTCGCCGCGCGCTGGCGAGAGGTCTGGAACGCGGCGACGGCGAGCCCTGCGGAGAAGGCGACCGATGCGGCCGGCTGACCCTCTCTCCCCGGTTCGGCTGGGCTGGCGGTGTGGCTGAGGGAGCGGTCTGAAAAGGATCTCGAGGCTGTCCGTCGGATCCGCGACGGGATCAGGTCCCGCGTCCGGATGCTTGTCGGCGAACTCATCCGCCGCCCGACGTTGCGCCGTAGAGACCTTTCTTCCGGGTCCGTCTCACGCCGGCGGCGTGTGGGGCAGAAGGCGGCGGACGAGGAGCCAGAGCAGGGAGACGCCGACCACCCCGATCACGAGCGCCGTGACGCCGGCGATCCGGCCGATCGTGAAGTCCATGATGAAGGCGACGACCCCGATGGCGAGCGCGCTGATCGCGACCAGGTCGACCGCGATGATCCGCGAGGCGAGCCGGACCAGCTCCGGTTTGCGGCGGCGTCCGAAGAAGGACCGGTGGAGGGCGACCGGGGCGAGGGCGAGCAGGGTGACGAGGGAGGCGAGGGCCACGAGGACCAGGTAGAGGTCGTGCTGCAGCGCGTCCAGTTCCACGAAGCGGGGCTGGAAGGCGATCGCCAGGAGGAAGCCGAGGAGCACCTGCGACCCCGTCTGCATCACGCGCAGCTCCTGCATCAGCTCGTCCCAGTTGCGATCCGCCCGCTCCTCGGGCGTCTCGTCGCGCCTTCTGCGCGCCGCCTCTTCCGGCCGGCGCTCGTCCCCGGGGTCGTCGTTCTGCGTGCTCATGCTCGCAGTCTCGGTCCTCGCCGTCCGTCGTGTCCAGGGGCTTGCACCGATCGTCCTCGCTCTGCCTGTGCCGCAGGCGGGGGATAGCATCGGTCCATGTCGATCTCCCGGGCGAGGGTCCGCCTCCGGTGGCTCGTCGCGCTGGTGGCGGGCGTCGCGACCGGAGCGGCGACGATGCCCGTGCTCGGGGTGCCGGCGGCCATCCTGGCCGGGTGGGGCATGCTCGCCATCGTGAACGTGATCTGGACGCTGCTGGTGATCTGGCCGATGGGTGCGGGGCAGACCCGGGAGCATGCGACCACGGAGGATCCCGGGCGGCGGATCGCCCGGGCCGTCGCGCTCGTCGGCAGTGTCGCGAGCCTCGCGGCGGTGGTGATCGTGATGGTGGAGGCGCGCGCGGCCCACGGCGTGCAGGCCTTCGTGCTCGCGGGCGTCGCGGTGCTCAGCGTGGTGAGCTCCTGGGCGCTGATCCAGACCGACTACCTCCTGCGCTACGCCCGGATCTATTACCAGGACGACCCCGCGACCGGCGCGCCGGCGCGCGGCATCTCCTTCCATCAGCAGGAGGACCCCGAGTACACCGACTTCGTGTACTTCTCCGTGGGCCTCGGCATGACCTACCAGGTGGCCGACACCGATGTGGGCCGCAACGCGATCCGCCGGGTGGTGATCGCGCAGACGATGCTCGCCTACATGTTCGGCGCCGGCATCCTCGCCTCGGTCATCAACCTCGTCGCAAGCCTCGGGTGAGACCATGAGCGTTCGTGCGCTCCGGCGGCTTCGAGCCTTCGCCGTGCTCGCCGCCGGCGGGACACTGCTCGCGGGGTGTGCCAGCGCACCCGACGATGCCTGGATCCTCACGCCGATCCGGTACAGCAACGTCCTGGACACGGGCGGAGGGTCCGGGTTCATCGATGTCTCGTATGGGATGGATGTCGTCGCGGACACTGCCGGCGGGTTCTGGGGTGCGTCGGGCGGATCCTGGTTGCATCTGGACGCCGAAGGACGGACGCTGCGCCGCTTCAACATCCCCGCGGAGAGCGATCTCCACGGCTTCGCGCCGATGGTGGCGCTCTCACCCACGGTGTTGCTCGGGACCCATGATCCGGTGCACCTGGCAGGCGGGTGGCAGTTGCTGGCTTTCGACACGGAGGCGATGACCGTTCGGGTCCTGGCCGATTGGCCGGAGCGGCGGATCCTCGACATCGCTCTCCATGATGGCCGCCCCTACCTCCTCCAGTACGACTCGAGCGAGAGAGCGGTCGTGGTGCAGTGGATGGACCCCGTCGCCGAGGAGGAACCCGCCGGCATCGCCGCCATCGTTCCGGTGTCGGGGGACATGTCTCGTGCGGCGCTCACCGTGCGACCGGACGGAGCGATCTTTATCGCCACCTCGTCCGAGCGGATCCTTCTCTCTCCCGAGGGGGAGGTGATCGACCGTCAGCAGGCGACCGCGCCCGGGCCGCAGGTGGAGGCGAACGCTTCCGGTGCTGTTCTCCGCGTCGGTTCCGATCCCGCAGCGGAGGGGGCCCCGATCTTCATCGAAGGAGGCTCGGGCGAGGCGCGGGGCATCCTTGAGCGATTCCGCGCCTGCGAGCCGGACGACCTCGCCGTCATGGTGACGGAGGGGAGCCGGCTCGTCCTGGATCCTGCCGACGGCGGTCCGTCCCTGTCGTTCCTCTGCGGAGCTCCACGGCCGGCATGGGTCGATGAGGAGACCTTCGTCTTCTCTGTGGGGGGAGAGGGCGGCGGGGTGCTCGTCCGGGTCACCCCGCCGCGGAACCTCCGGGACGCGGAGGGCGAAGGCTAGCCTGGGGACATGCACGACGGGATCTGGAGGCGGTACCGGTGGGCAGCGGTCGAGGCGCTGATCGCGGGCACCATCGGCGGCGCGCTGGTCGGGCTCCTCCTGTATCTCGGCGGCAACCCGGACTATCGCGCGTACGGCGGGTGGGAGGCGTTCGGGTACGGGCTCGGGACGTTCGCGGTGCTGGGACTCCTGACCGCGGCGGTCGCCGGGCTCGGGGCACTGGGCATGCTCCTGCTCGGGGCGCGCGATCCGGCGCTCAGCGGGCGACAGCGGTCGGCCCGGGGTGCGTTCGGCGCGGTGCTGGGGGTGCTGATGGGCTGCACCGTGCTGAGCATGGTCAACACCGCGGTGTCGTCACCCGCCTTCGGCCCGCGCCCGCTCGTCTTCCTGGGCACCATGATGGTCGGGATCGTCCCGGCGCTCCTCACCGGTGTTCTCGCCCTCGTCGTGCTGGACCGTGCCGAGCGTCGGGCAGGCAGCAGGGGACTCACCGAGGGGATCGCCGCGTCGAAGGGCGCCGACCCCGCCGGAGAGGCGTAGCATAGCCCGAATGAGCACCTCGAACATCGCCGCCTCTGCGGCTCAGGCGGCAGAGAAGCCCCTTCTGAACCTCCTCGACGACTCCGCGTCCTCCGCGTGCTGCGGCGGGACGTCCTGCGGCGGCTCCGCCCAGTAGTCCGTCTCACGACCGAGAGTACGTTCCGGGCGGTACGCACACAGCAGCCCGCGCACGGAAACGCCGACGGGGTCTGCCCCCGATGAAGAGAGCAGACCCCGTCGTCCCCGTCGGTCAGTGACCGGCGGGAGGCGGTGTGTCGCCCTCGTCCGCCGGCTTGCGGATGAAGAAGGCGATAACGATCAGGGGGATCGCGACGATCCCGGCGATCATGAATGCCACCTGCGTTCCGGCCGTGCCCGCGGCGAGTGCGGTCGCGCCCTCGGCCAGGCGTGCCCTCTCCACCGCCGACATCACGGTGATCATGACGGCGATGCCCGCGGCGCCCGCGACCTGCTGCACGGTGCCGACCACGGCGCTGCCGTAGGAGTAGTACCGTCGACGCAGCGACCCGAGTCCCGCGGTGAACAGCGGCGTGAACGACAGGGCCAGCGCCACCGACAGGATGGTCTGGGCGATCGCGATCGTGAGGATCGAGGTCTCCTGGCCGAAGGTCGTGTAGAACCACAGCATCGCCACGGCGATGATCGCGCCCGGCACGAGCAGCACCCGGGGGCCGACCCGGTCGTAGATGCGGCCGATGAAGGGGCCGGCGATGCCCATGAGGATCGAACCGGGGAGCACGGCGAGGCCCGCCTCGAGCGCGGAGTGGTGCAGCACGTTCTGGATGTACAGGGGCAGCACGGTGATGGTGCCGAAGAAGGCCAGCGACAGCAGGGCGAGCTGGAGCACCGACAGCGAGAAGTTGCGACTCTGGAACACTCGCAGATCCAGCAGAGCATCGTCCTTGCGCTGCAGCACCACCTGACGCCAGAGGAAGAGCGCAAGTCCCACCGCACCGATCGAGAGGGAGAGCACGAGCGTCACCGTCGAGGCTCCGTCGCCGGCGCCGCCGATCTGGCTGAGACCGAAGACGACCCCACCGAAGCCGAGGGCGGAGAGCACGACCGAGCCGACGTCGATCGGCGCATGAGTGTTCTCACCGAGGTTGAGGACCCAGCGCGCGCCGACGATCAGCGCGATCACGGCGATCGGCAGCACCACGGCGAAGTTCGCCCGCCAGCCGAAGTTCTCCAGCAGAATGCCGGAGAGGGTGGGGCCGATGGCCGGGGCCAGCGACATCACGATGCTGACGCGGCCCATCATGCGACCGCGGATCGCCGGGGGAACCACGGTCATCAGCGTGGTCATCAGCAGCGGCATCATGATCGCCGTGCCGCCGGCCTGCACCACCCGCGCGAGGAGCAGCATCTCGAACCCGGGGGCGAGCAGCGCGATGAGCGTGCCCGCACTGAACAGCGACATCGCGGCGATGAACACCTGTCGCGTGGTGAAGCGCTGCAGGAGGAACCCGGTGACGGGGATGACGACGGCCATCGTCAGCATGAACGCGGTGGTCAGCCACTGCGCGGCGACGGCCGTGATCCCGAGGTCGACGATGAGCACGGGGATGGCGATGCCCATCGTCGTCTCGTTGAGGATCGCGACGAAGGCGGCCGCGAGCAGCAGCCAGATCACCCGGTTCTCGCGGGGGCCGACGCTGGTGGGGATGGGGCCGGTGGGCGGTGCGGTGCGAGTGGAGATGAGGGCCTCCTGGGGCGAGAGCGGAGAGGGAGCGATGGAGCGGAAGGGAGAGAAGGCTCCCGGGGCGGAGACGGGCCGGAGCGGTCCACCGGGACGGAGGGTCGGCGGGGACAGGGCGGGCCACCGGAACGGGGCGATCTCCCAGGATAACGCCTCCGGCCGCCGTTCATTCCTCATTTCCCGACTCGATCTGCGTCGCCGCGGAGTGAGGCGGCATCCGAACCGGGGCGGACGCAGGCAGCGGATCCGCTGTCCCCGGTTCCTCTTATGCTGAGTCGGAGGACGACCGCAGGCCGGTCTCCGGCGGGTGGAGAGAAAGGAGGGCGCCGATGAGCGGATCGGGACAGGGCCCTCGCGCCGGCTTCCGCATGGTGGATGCCGAGGCGCAGCGCCGCAGCAACGCGGCCGCCCCGCGGGTGGCCGACCTGTGGGCGCGCATCGCCGGTCTCTTCCGCCCCTACCGGTCGCGCATCGTCGTCACCGGCGTGCTGGTGGTCCTCGGCGCCGCGCTCAGCGTGATCCCGCCGCTGCTCGTGCAGCGCATCTTCGACGACGCGCTCTTCCCCACCGGCGGCGGAAGCCCGGACCTGCGGTTGCTGCTGATGCTGGTCAGCGCGATGATCGGGCTTTTCCTCCTCACCGCCGGGCTAGGCGTCTGGCAGACCTGGCTGACGGCCACGGTCGGCAACAGCGTGACCGGAGATCTCCGGGTGCGTCTGTTCGAGCACCTCCAGGCGATGGAGCTGGGCTTCTTCACCCGCACCAAGACCGGGGTGATCCAGTCGCGCCTGCTCAACGACGTGGGCGGGGTGAGCCAGGTGCTCACCAACACCGTCACCAGCATCCTGGGCAACACCGTCACGGTGGTCGCCTCGCTCGTGGCGATGATCCTCATCGATGTGCGGCTGACCCTCATCGCGGTGATCATCATGCCCGTGCTGGTGATCGTGCAGCGGCGGGTGGGGCAGGTGCGGGCACGGATCGCGGGGGAGACGCAGGAGTCGCTGTCGGAGCTGACCTCGATCACCCAGGAGACGCTGAGCGTGTCCGGCATCCTGCTGTCGAAGTCGTTCAACCGGCAGCGCACCGAGTCCGCGCGCTATCAGGCCGAGAACCGCAACCAGGTGCGCCTGCAGGTGCGCCGGGCGATGAGCGGTCAGGGCTTCTTCGCCGTCGTCCAGGTGCTGATGTCGAGCGTGCCGGCGGTCATCTACCTCGTCGCCGGATACTTCATCGCCGGGGGAGCCGGGGCCATCACAGCCGGCACGATCGTGGCGTTCACGACCGTGCAGGCCCGTCTTCTCCAGCCGCTGATGGGGCTCATGCGGGTGGCGCTGGACGTGCAGACCTCCAAGGCGCTGTTCGCCCGCATCTTCGAGTACCTCGACCTGACCCCGGCGATCGCCGATGCCCCCGAGGCGATCCCCGTGGAGCAGGCGCCCGGGCCGCGCGGGCGGGTGGAGTTCCGCGAGGTGTCCTTCCGCTACCCCGATGCGTCCGCCGAGGTCCGGCCGACGCTGGACCGGGTGTCGTTCACCGCCGAGCCGGGGCAGCACGTCGCCTTCGTCGGCCCCTCCGGCGCGGGCAAGTCGACGATCCTGCACCTCGTGCCGCGGCTCTATGCGGCAAGCTCCGGGGAGGTGCTCCTCGACGGGGCGGACGTGCGCACGCTGACGCAGGAGTCCATCATCGACGAGGTGGGCCTCGTCTCGCAGGAGACCTACCTCTTCCATGCGACGATCCGGGAGAACCTGCGCTACGCGAAGCCCCGCGCGACCGATGAGGAGCTGGTGACGGCCTGCCGGGCGGCGAACATCCACGCGGTGATCGAGAGCTTCGAGAACGGCTACGACACGGTCGTGGGGGAGCGGGGCTACCGGCTCTCCGGCGGGGAGAAACAGCGGATCGCGATCGCCCGGGTCCTCTTGAAGGACCCGCCCGTGCTCCTGCTGGACGAGGCCACCTCGGCGCTGGACACCGTCTCGGAGCGGGTGGTGCAGGAGGCGCTGGACCAGGCGTCGCACGGGCGGACCACGCTCACGATCGCGCACCGGCTCTCCACAGTGCGCGACGCGGACGTGATCCATGTGCTGGAGGCCGGGCGGATCGTCGAGTCCGGCACCCATGCGGAGCTCCTCGCCCGCGGGGGTCTCTACGCTTCCCTCGCTGCGCAGCAGTCCGCGGGCTGACCCGGGGCCTGCCCGCTGCCGTCTCCTGCCCGCCGGTAGACTTGCCCGCACGCGGGAGTGGTGGAATTGGTAGACACGCAGGATTTAGGTTCCTGTGCCTAGGCGTGGGGGTTCGAGTCCCCCCTTCCGCACGACGATGCCGCCGGAGGTGGCGGCGTCGTGCGGACGAGTGGCCCCTGGGAGTCCGGAGCCCTGCTCGACGTCCGGAGCCCCGGCCGCCGGTGGCCGATAGCTCCGGAGCGCGGTCAGGCCTTTCCCGCCCGCTGCTGCTCTGCCAGCAGGTCGAGGGCCACGGCGATCTTGTCCAGCACGGCGGCGGCGATGGCGGCGTCCTTGTCGCCGATCCGGTTGATCTCGGCGACGAGTGCCGAGTGGTGGTCGCCGATCG
>JBEBWQ010000105.1:0-8104 GCA_040392075.1 Microbacterium sp. | reverse complement strand
GCCGCTCGCGCTCTGGCGCTCGCTCGTGCACCTCGTCGCCAAGCGACCGGTCGCGGTGCTGCCCGAGTGGGGCGCGGCGCTGGCGGCGATGTTCCGCTTCGGAGCCGTGGCGCGTGCGCGCGGGCGGCTGCGCCGCTTCCGCACGTCGCCCTGGTCGGCGCTGGCTCCGCTGCGCGTGACCCGGGGGGCGCTGCGCCAGACCCTCGACGACGGGCATGGCAGCGAAGGGGGCGCGGCATCCGAGCTCCGCTTCTTCTCCGGCGGGGGCGCCTGGGCAGTGCTGACCGCGCTCCTGGTCAGCGTCGCCTCCTTCACCTCCCTGCTCGCCTGGCCCGCGATCGGCGGGGGAGCGCTGCTGCCGCTGCGCGACACCGTCGACGCGCTCTGGCGCGATGCGGCCTGGGGCCTGCGCGGCGAGGGCATCGACCTCATCGGCCCCGCCGATCCCTTCGCCGGACTCCTCGCCGTCGTCGGGACCCTGTGGCCCGGCGCGCCCTCCTACGCCCTCGTGCTGCTGTGGATCCTCGCACTGCCCCTCGCGGTGCTCGGAGCCTGGTTCGCCGCGACGCGCGTGACCGACCGCGCGGGCCTGCGGATCTTCATCGCCGCCGCGTGGGCGCTGGCGCCCATGTTCCTGATCGCGCTGGTGCAGGGGCGGCCGGCGGCGGTCCTGGTGCACCTGCTGCTGCCCTGGCTCTTCCACGCCGCCCTGGTGGCGCACCGCTCCTGGGGGGCGGCGGGAGCCGCGTCGCTGCTGCTCGCCGCGGTGCTCGCCGCCGCGCCGGTGCTCGCGCCGGCGGCGGTCGTGCTGTGGCTGCTCGCGATCCTCGTGGCTCTGCTGCGCGGACGCGTCCGGGGAGCGATCCGGCAGATCTGGGTGGTCGTTCCCTCGGCGGTGCTCTTCGCGCCCCTGGTGATCCGGCAGGTCCGTGCCGGCAACCCCTGGGGTCTGCTGGCGGATCCCGGAGCGGTGTGGGGCGGACCGCAGGTCGACGCGGATCCCCTGGGGAGGCTGCTGCTGGCGGCGGGGTTCCCGACGCCCGACGTGGCCGGATGGACGGAGCTCGTCGGCGCCTCGGCGCTCGTCTGGGTGCCGATGCTGTGCGCGCCGCTCGCGATCCTCGCGCTCGTGGGCGCCCTGGCTCCGCGGTGGAACGCCGGCATCGCGATGCTCGTCGTCGCCCTTGCGGGCCTGGCGACGGCCTTCGGCGCCGTCGGCATCCAGGTCGCCTTCGCGCAGGGCGCTCCGGTGGCGGTGTGGCCGGGGACCGCGCTGAGCCTCGCCTGGCTGGGCGCCACCGGCGCCGCCGCGGTCGCCCTGGACACCGTGCTGACCGCCCCGCGCCTCCGCCGCGCGGTCATGGTCGTCGCCGCGCTCGCCCTCGTCGTCGTGGCCGTGCCGACCCTCACGGCGATGCACCGCGGAACCGCGGTGATCCAGAACGGACCGGTCAGCACGCTGCCCGCCTACGTCGCCGCCGAGGCCCGCGGCGATCAGGAGATCGGCACGCTCGTCCTCACCCCGCAGAACGACGGCGCGATCGCGGCGCGTACCGTCTGGGGATCCAGCGCGACGCTGGGCGCCCAGACCACCCTGCTCACCACCGCGATCGAGCCGCAGGGCACCGCGATCGCGGATCTTGCCGTGTCGCTGCTCTCCGACGAGGCCTTCGACGCCCCCGATGCGCTCGCCGCCCTCGGGATCCGCTTCGTCCTGCTCTCCGCGCCCTCGGACGAGGCGGACGCCGCCCGCTCGGCCCGGCTGGCCGGCGGGGTGGCCCTGGACCGGCGTCCCGGTTTCGTCCGGGTCGGCGACACGGGCAAGGGCGTGCTCTGGAGGCTGGATGCGGAAGTCGCTCCGCGAGCGCCGCTGAGCATCGTCCAGCAGGGCACCGCGCACCTGGTGACGACGATCACGGTGGTGGTGCTGCTGAGCGCCCTCCTGCTGGCGATGCCCACGCGCGCCTCCCGGCGCGCCGCTCGGGGCCGTTCGCGGATCGTCGGTCTCACCGCCGGCGAGAGGAGGGTGCGCGAGGCACGTGCCGAGCAGAGGATGGGCGACGCCGCGGTGATCGCCCTCTCCTCCGACGACATCGGCGACGCCCCGGAGACGTCGGAGATCGCGCTACCCCCCGCGGCGACGGAGGAGGCGGCACCCCCGTCCGCCGTCGAGGCGCTGGCCGAGGCGGAGCCGGCTGCGCCGGTGCCGACGACGCACTCCTCCGCGGAGGAGACACCCTCCGCGACGCCGCGCGCAGCCGTGCCGCTCGCCCCGCCGCTCGGAGCGACGCCGCCGGCGATCGTGCGGGAGCCGGCACCGGGGGACGGTGCCGGCGCCTCCGACACGTCCTTCCCGGAGGATGAGATCGACGAGCGCACGGTCCCGGTGATCCGTCGGCCGGACGCGCCCGGCGATGCGTTCGCCGCACCCGCCGGCGGTCCGCCGACGCCCTGGCGGCCCTCGGCGGGGACAGACCCCGCCGGCGACGAGACCCCACCCGCCCGGAGTCCGGAGGAGGAGCGATGACCGGCAATCGGACGTCCCGCGTGCTCGTCCGCAGCGCTCGGCTGACCACCGGGGCGCTGGCGGCGGCGGCCTGCGTGATCGGCGTCGCCGCGGGCGTCGCCGCCCCCTGGCCCGAGATCGTGCAGTCGCCGGCGCAGGTGTCGCTCACCCCGCAGCCGGGAGAGACCGTGCTCGCCTGCTCCGGACCCTTCCGGGCACTCGGACGCGACGCGCAGAGCGCGGTGCAGATGTCGGTCGCCGGCGACATGTCGGTGACCTGGGGGACGGCCTCCTCCGCACCCGTCGTCGGGGAGCTGGACGCTGCGGGGCTGGACGCCGCAGGATCGGACGGGGGGATCACGGTCCCCGTGTTCACCGCGCCGCCCGAGGGGGACGAGGCGGCGCTCATCGCCGCGGCGGAGTCCCTGGAGCTGCGCGACGCGGATCTCGCCGGGTTCGCCGCGGCCGCCTGCCGTCCGCCGGCGATGGACTCCTGGCTGGTGGGGGGCGTCACGGCGACCGGCGCCAACGACCTGCTGCTCATCGCCAACCCGGGGGAGGTGGCCGCCTCGGCCACCCTCACCGTCTACGGCACGGAGCCGGTCAGCTCCACCCTGGTCGTCCCGCCGCAGACCCAGATCGCCGTCCCGCTCGCCGCCAACGCGGCCGGCCAGCCGACGCCGATCGTCCGGGTCAGCGCCACCGGTGCGCCGGTCCGCGCGATGCTGCAGTCCAGCCTCATCCGCACGCTGGAGCCCGGGGGGATCGACATCCAGGACAGCGCCGGACAGCCCCTGCGGGATCTGGTGCTCCCCGGGGTGCAGGTGAGCGCACTGGGCGCCGACATCACGGCCGCCCTCATCCGGGTCATGGCCACCGAGACGGATGCCGTCGCGCGGGTCACGGTGCGCGACATCGCCGGCGCGATCGTGCGGGAGGAGACGCTGCCGCTCTCGGCCCAGTCGCCGGCGGAGATGAGCCTCACCGGGCTTGACGCCGGCGTATACAGCGTCGAGCTGCACGCCGACGGCCCGCTGGTGGCCGGCGTGTGGCAGACGACCGGCTTCGGGGCCGGGTCGGACTTCGCCTGGATGACGCCGGCACCGGCGCTGGAGGGCACGGCACTGGTGGCGATACCCGCGGGGCCGGCGGCGCAGCTCCACCTGGTGAACACCGGATCCGCGGCGGTGGAGGCGACGCTGCGACCGCGGACCGGAGGCAGCGGAGGCGCGCAGCCGGTGACGGTTCCCGCCGGCGGCTCCGTGCTGGTCCCCGTCGAATCCGATCGGGTCTACGAGATGACGGCCTCCGGACCCGTCCACGCCGCCGTCGCGATGGGCGGTCCCGTCACCGGGGGCGAGGGCCTGGCCGGCTGGCCGGTCTGGCCCGGCACGAGCGCCCTGCAGGCGGTCACGGTGTACCCCTGACGGACTAGCGCTCCGGGCCGAACTCCCAGGGGTCGCGGTCGGCGTACTCCGCCGCGGCGCGGAAGACCGCGGTCTCCACGGCCACGCGACGGTGCAGGGCGTCGTCGTGCCCGGGCGGCAGCAGCCGTTCGATGGGCACCCGGTAGAGCACGATGCGCCGTGCGACCCGGTCGACGTGCCATCGCGGGATGCCGTCGTCGTCCGCGCCGCGGGGAAGCGCGCCGATCTCCACCCGCACGTCGCGCAACTCGGGCCATCCGCCGCGCAGGTACTCCACGGCCGCGCCGACCGCGAGGTCGAAGGCGTCGATGCGCCCGTCCAGGGGAGGCAGCGGGGGTCGGACCACGCTGCTGCGGCCCAGGCGGCCGTGCCGGCCGTGCCGTTCGGGACGACGCGGCGCGGGGGCGGAGGCGCGACGACGGGGCATACCGAGAGTCTAGGCGGAGAGCATGATCCCCGCCGAGAGCACCGCATCCCCGTCTGGCCCGCCTCCCCGGAACCCTCCCGTCGCAGAATCGGTCGCTATCCGGGACGTATTCCTACAGATTCTGCGACGGGAGCAGGAGGACGGAGAGCGGCTGAGACGGGTGACGGAGCAGAGGGGCGCGGGCCGAGGCCGGGCCGCGGTGAGGGGGCGGACGCCGCGCCGGGCCGCCTCCCGCCTCCGGCGTCCTCGGCGCCCTAGGCTCGCGGTGATGGACGGACGACTGTGCTCGAAGGTGGGCTGCGCGCGCGAGGCCGTGGTCACCCTCACCTACGACTACGGCGATCAGATGGCGGCTCTCGGGCCTCTGGCGATCGCCTCCGACCCGCATGCGCACGACCTCTGCTCGCCCCACGCCGACCGGCTCTCGGTCCCGGCCGGCTGGCTGGTCGTGCGTCATGAGACGCTCCGGGGCTGAAACCGCCCCGGCCTCCCCGGATACGACGACGCGCGGCAGGGGCGCCGCGGTCCCCGTCGGAGGTCCCCGCTAGGCTGGCCGCGAGTGTGCCAGATCGGGATGCTCGGAAAGGCTGCCGTGCAGATCTGGCGACGTGTGATCCTTCCGCTCCTCCTCGTGATCGTGCTGGGAGCGGCGGCCGCCGCCCTGGTCAAGATCGCCTTCTTCCCCGACAGCGAGCACACCGCCGTGCAGCCGGGCGCGCAGATCCTCGACCCGGTGATCCCGGTGGAGCGCGGCTCGGTGGTCAACGAGCTCAGCCTCTCCGGTGCGATCGCCCGGGACGCGAACGTGAACCGGCGCAGCGAGCTGAACGGCACCGTGCGCGCGGTGCACGTCGGGCAGGGCGGATGGGTCGAGGCCGGTCAGCCGCTGTTCACCGTCCGCCAGGACGACCCGGTGCGGGACATCGACGTGCTCGCCCCGGAGCGGGGGGAGATCACCGAGCTCGGCGTGATCGCCGGCCAGCAGGTGAGCGTCGGCGTCGAGGTGGCCCAGATCTCGCCCTACCGCTTCCATCTGCTCGCCACCGTGCAGCCGGTGCAGCTGTACCGGCTGGTCAACGCCCCGGGCGAGGGCACCGTGACGATCGCCGGCGGCCCGGCCCCCTTCTCCTGCACGGGCGTGGGAGTGCAGGTCACGCAGGAGGGCACGGCCCAGGTGCGCTGCGCGATCCCGGGCGACCAGACCGTGTTCCCCGGCCT
Organism: Microbacterium sp.; assembly: GCA_040392075.1. GTDB lineage: Bacteria > Actinomycetota > Actinomycetes > Actinomycetales > Microbacteriaceae > Microbacterium. Next base: position 2,526 of record JBEBWQ010000105.1, on the reverse strand, counting down.
CCCGGCCACGCTCGACCTCGCGATCGGTCAGGTCGACGATGCGCTGGTGATCCCCGTCACCGCGGTGCAGGGCGGCGCCGGCAGCGGCGTGGTGTGGGTGGACGCCGGCGACGGGTCCGCCCCGGAGGAGCGTCAGGTCGTGCTCGGGGTCGGCGACGGCGTGATCGTCGAGGTGACCGAGGGGCTCGCGGAGGGCGAGGCGATCCGGCAGTTCGTCCCCGGTTTCGTCGCGCCGGTCGAGGAGTTCTGCTACGAGATGCAGCCGGGTGTGGAGGTCTGCGAGTCCGGGATGAGCTGGTGACGCTCGTCTCGCTGGCGGGTGTGGCCCGCAGCGTCGTGCTGCCGGACGACTCGACGCTGGAGATCCTCCGGGGCGTGGACCTCGAGGTGGGGGCGGGTGACCACGTCTCGATCGTGGGCCGCAGCGGCTCGGGAAAGTCCACGCTGCTGAACATCCTGGGCCTGCTGGATGCCCCGACCGCGGGCGTCGTCTCCTTCGAGGGCATGCCGGTCGGCCGGATGCGCCGCGGACGGCTGGACCGGGTGCGCGGCGCGAACGTGGGGTTCGTCTTCCAGCAGTTCCAGCTGCTGGCGGGGCGCACCGCGCTGGAGAACGTGATGATGCCGCTGGGGTACGGCCGGGGGCCGGTGTTCTGGCGGCGGCGGGAGACCGCGCGGGCCATGCTGGAGCGCGTGGGGCTCGGACACCGGGTCGACCAGGTCGCCGACCGTCTCTCCGGCGGTGAGCAGCAGCGCGTGGCGATCGCCCGCGCCCTGGTGCGCCGTCCGGTGCTGATCCTCGCCGACGAGCCCACCGGTGCCCTGGACATCGACACCGGCGCCGCGGTCATGGGGCTCCTGGACGAGGTCGCCACCGAGACGGGAGCGGCGCTGGTGACCATCACCCACGACCCGTACGTGGCCGCCCGGGCACGGCGGCACTACCGGCTGGATCAGGGAGTGCTGGTCGCGACCGGGGAGGGCGACGGGCTGACCCGCCGTGCACGCCGGTCGGCGGACGACGGCGACCGTGAGCTCGTCGCGGTGTCCCCGCTGGGAGGCCCTTCTGCCGCCGGTACCCTGGGCGGCGGCTCCTCGCCGGCACCGGCTACGGTGCCGACCCCGGAGGAGGACACGCTCCCCACCGCCGTCGTCCGTGCGCCCGCGGTGACCGGCGCCGAGGGGGAGGAGCCCGAGGAGGCGACCGTCCCCGTGACGGAGCGCGCCCGCCCGCAGCCCGATGCCGCGGACGACGAGGGGGCGGCGCCATGAGCGGGATCGTCGGGGCGCTCGCCGAGGCCTGGTCGGAGATCCGCCACCACAAGCTGCGGGTGCTGCTCAGCCTCATCGGCATCGCGGTGTCGGTCGCGGCGATCACCGTCGTGATCGCGCTGGCCGACTACCAGCGCCAGTACTACGCCGAGCAGTCCGACCGCTACGGAGGCCGGCCCGCCACGATCTCCGTCCAGGCGATGAGCGTCGACGGCTCCCCGGTCGATGCCGAGGCGTTCGACGCGCGGTTCCAGCGGGTGAGCGAGCGCTTCGGATTCACCCATGCGGCGCGGGTGGCCGAGGGGATGAGCTTCACGGTCCAGCTGCCCGACGGCGCGAGGGCCGTGTCCGGCCGGCTGATCGACCCCGCCTACGCCGTCATCCACCGCACGACGCTGCGCGAGGGGCGCTGGTTCACCGAGGCGGACACGGCCGCCCTGGCGCCGCCCGTGGTGGTCTCCGAGGCGCTCTGGGAGCGCATCGGCTCGCCGCCGGTCGCCGGCCACCCCACGGTGCTGCTCACCGGCGCGGGCGGCGGCACCTATCAGGTGGTGGGCGTCACGCCCCGGGAGTATCCGGGCGATGAGCAGCTGCGCATGACCGTGCCGTACCAGAGCTATCGGGACCGGGTGGACGCGCTGCCCGAGGGCGTGGTCCCGCAGCACGAGGTGTGGGTGGCGCCCGAGCAGGCGGCCGAGATCGGGCCGGTGCTCGCCATGGACCTGCGTGCGGGGCTCCCCGCCGGCCAGCAGGTCATGGTGCACCGCACGGACTGGGCGGCGCAGACGGGCGGGAACGACCCGGCTGCGGCCTTCGAGACGATCATGACCTCGATCGCGGGGCTGGTCCTCCTCCTCGGGGCGCTGAGCCTGGTGAACATCCAGCTCGTCGCGATGCGGCAGCGGGTGCGGGAGATCGGTGTGCGGCGGGCCTTCGGCGCGAGCGGGAGTCGGGTGTTCTTCTCTGTCCTCCTGGAGAGCCTGGTCGCGACCACCCTCGCGGGCATCGTCGGCATCGTGCTCGTGGTGGCGGTGCTGCGCGGCACCCCGCTGCTGACGGTGATGTTCTCGGGTCTCCAGGACGTCCCCGCGTTCCCGTTCCGCGCGGCGCTGACCGGACTCATCGCCTCGGTGGCGGTCGGCGCGCTGGCCGGGTTCCTGCCCGCGCTCGTGGCGACCCGGGTGAAGGTGATCGACGCGATCCGGTTCTGAGCGCCCGGTCAGAGTGGCCCGCGCCCTCCGTTGATCCTGAGGG
>JBEBWQ010000104.1:0-8112 GCA_040392075.1 Microbacterium sp. | reverse complement strand
GTCACCGACTCGCAGGGCACCGAGCTGTTCCTGGAGTACAAGGGCCGCAAGGTCGCCGACGTCTGATCGGCACCATGACGGAGGCCGTCGGCGTCGCCGAGCCCCTTCTCGCCACGCTCCGGGTCGATATCGACCCGGAGCTCTTGGTGTTGGCCCTCACCCATCGCTCGTACGCCTATGAGCACGGCGGCCTGCCGCACAACGAGCGCCTGGAGTTCCTCGGCGACTCGATCCTCGGCCAGGCCGTGACGGTCATGCTGTACACCCGGTACCCGGCGCTGGACGAGGGCTCTCTGGCCCGGCGGCGCGCGAGCGTGGTCTCCATGGTCGCGCTGGCGGAGGTGGCCCGCGGCATCGGCCTGGGCGGGTACCTGCGGCTCGGTCGCGGGGAGGAGCAGACCGGCGGACGCGAGAAGGACTCGATCCTCGCCGATGCGATGGAGGCGATCTTCGGCGCCTCGTATCTCAGCGCCGGTCCTGAGGCGACCACCGAGCTCATCCTGCGGCTCATCGAGCCGTTGCTGGCCGACCCCGACCGTTACGGGGCCGCGATGGACCCCAAGACCAGCCTGCAGGAGCTGGCCGCGGCGCTGGGCATGGCGCCGCCGGCGTACTCGGTGACCTCCACGGGGCCCGACCACGACCGGCGCTTCACCGCGACGGTGCAGGTGGACCTGCACCGTTCCACCGGCGAGGGCACCAGCAAGAAGACCGCCGAGATGGCTGCGGCTCTCGCCGCCTGGCACGCGCTCAACCCCAAGGACGACGACCGGGTCGAGGTGGGGGAGCCGGCCAGGGATGCCTGAGCTCCCCGAGGTCGAGGTCGTCCGAGCGGGGCTGGCACCTGCCGTCGTCGGCGCGACGGTCACCGCGGTCGACGTGCACGATGCGCGCGCCCTCACCCGCCACCCCGCCGGTGCAGCCGACTTCGCCGCGCAGCTGGAGGGCGCCCGGATCGCCGAGGCGGCGCGGCGCGGCAAGTTCCTCTGGCTGCCGCTGGAGGATGCCCCACGGGCGGTGATCGCCCATCTCGGGATGAGCGGTCAGCTGCTGCTGCGCGTGCCCGGCGCCCCGGCGGAGCGGCACGAGCGGATCCGCCTGCACATCGATCATCCCGTGCACGGCGAGCTCGCCGTGGTCTTCGCCGATCAGCGCACCTTCGGCTCGCTCGCGATCGATCCGCTCGTCGCCACCGCCGATGGACGCGCAGCCGGTCTCGGGTCGCAGCGTCCGCTCCTTCCCGGCCAGGTCCGGCACATCGCCCGCGACCCCCTCGACCCCGCGTTCGACGACGTGCTCTTCCGCGGCCGGCTGGCCACGAAGGCGAGCGGCATCAAGCGCGTGCTGCTGGATCAGACGGTGGTCAGCGGCATCGGCAACATCTACGCCGACGAGTCGCTGTGGGCCTCGCGCATCCACCCCGAGACCCCCGCGCGAGACCTCTCCACCCGCGCGGTGAACCGCCTGCTGGCCGAGGTGCGCCTCGTGCTGGAGAAGGCGCTGGCCGAGGGCGGCACGAGCTTCGACGCGCAGTACGTGAACGTCAATGGTCAGGCCGGTTATTTTGCGCACAGCCTGAACGCGTACGGCCGCACGGCGCAGCCGTGTCCTCGCTGCGGGGGTCCCATCCACCGGGAGGCGTTCATGAACCGCTCGAGCCACTACTGTCCTCGCTGCCAGCGGCGGCGCTGATCTCTGCGGGACATCGGCGGGAGAGGCAGCCCACGGTCCCACGACGGGCGGGATGGACGTTCGACCGGGCAGGACCCGCTGCCCTCGGCGCTCTACGCCCCTTGCAGGGCGCGGCGCATGAGCACGCGGGGGAAGCCGTCGAGCACCGAGCCGGTGTCGGCGGCCTTCGTGAAGCCGGCCTGTTCGAACAGGCCGCGTGTGCCGACGTACGCCATCGTCAGATTCACCCGTTCCTCGCCGTTGTCCACGGGGTATCCCTCGATGGCCGGGGCGCCCCGTTCGCGCGCGTGCCCGACCGCGCCCTCGATGAGGGCGTGGGTGATGCCCTGCTTGCGGTATCCGGGCCGAACGCGAAAGCACCACAGCGACCAGACGTCGAGGTCATCCACACGGGGGATGAGCCGGTTCCTGGCGAAACTCGTGTCGGCGCGTGGATGCACGGCGGCCCAGCCCACGGGCTCGTCGTCGAGATAGGCGATGACGCCGGGAGGCGGGTCGTGCTCGCACAGATCCCGGACGCGGTCGGCGCGCGCGGGTCCGCGCAGGGCGAGATTCTCCCTGCTGCCGATGCGGTAGCTGAGGCAGAAGCAGACGTTCGAGGTCGGCTTCTTCGGCCCGACGAGGACGGCGACATCGTCGAAGACGGTCGCCGGCCGAACCAGAATGCTCATGTCGTCAGGGTAGCCCGGGCCTCTGCGCACCGATATGGTCTGTTCCGTGTCCTTCGAATCCGTCCGATCCGCCTATGGCGCCCGCGCGGATGAGTACATCGAAGCGGTCGGTCGCATCGACCATGTGGCAGAGGCCGACCGGGCGCTCGTGGAGACCTGGGCGTGCGGCATCGAGGGGCTGCTGCTCGATGTCGGATCCGGTCCCGGCCAGTGGACGCACCATCTCGCCGGCCTGGGTGTCGATGTCGAGGGCGTCGACCCTGTGCCTGAGTTCATCGAGGCCGCTCTGGCCGCCTATCCCGCGGGGCGATACCGACTCGGCCGCGCGGAGAACCTGGGCGTGGAGGACGGCGCTCTGGGCGGCGTCCTCGCCTGGTATTCCCTCATCCACATCGACCCCGAGCGGATCGATGAGCCCCTCGCCGAGTTCGCGCGGTGCATCCGTCCGGGAGGTAGCCTGGCGCTCGGGTTCTTCACCGGCCCCGAGCTCGCCCCGTTCCCGCACGCGATCGCCACGGCCTACCACTGGCCCATCGATCTGCTGGCATCCCGAGTCGAGGCCGCGGGGTTCACCGTCACGCACGCCGAGTCACGGCCAGATCGTCCCGGCCGGACTCACGGCGCGATGCTCGCGACCCGGTGACTCGGCAGGTCTTCGGCGTGCGTGCGGGTAGCTTCGCGATGGTGCCCGGAGCCCACGCCACCGCCAGCTCTCATGATCCGAGGGTGCGGGGGATCAGGCAGGTCGTCGACGCCATCCGCTGGGCTGTCTCGCCGCGCCTTTCGCGGCGGTGGAGCCGCTCCTCGAGCTCTGCGAGGGTGTGCCGTCGTCGCTCGTTGAGCAGGTGGACGGAGGACCCGGTGAAGCCATCCGCTGCTCCGTCGAGATCGATCGATGGCGCGGCACGCGGTGAGGTCGGCGACGACGGGGGAGAAGGCCGGCTCGAAGCGCGGGATGAGCTCCGCGACGCCCTGTTCGCGTCAGATCCTCACGGGCCCGGGCTTGTCAGCTCTTCTTCAGCTCCTCGGCGAGCATCACGAGGATGCCGCTGGGGCCGCGGAGGTAGGTGAGCTTGTAGATGTCCTGATAGGTCGCCACCCCGCGAAGCGGATGGCATCCGTGCCTCGCGGCGATCTCCAGGGCCGTATCGATGTCGTCGACGGAGAAGGCGACGCGGTGCATGCCGATCTCGTTGGGAAGGGTGGGCTCCGTCTCGATCGCCGCGGGGTGGATGTACTCGAAGAGCTCCAGGCGGCCGTGACCGTCGGGCGTCTGGAGCATCGCGATCCTGGCGTGGTTGCCGTCGAGGCCGACGGCGGTGTCGGCCCATTCGCCGCTGACCGTGTCACGGCCCAGGACCGTGAGCCCGAGGTCGGTGAAGAAGGCGACCGCCTCGTCGAGGTCGCGAACCGCGATGCCGATGTTCTCCAGTCTGATGGACATACGTGTGATGCTACCGAGCCGGCCGAGGGGCTCCGATGGTCGGCGGGGAATCGATCGGACGAGCCCGGGGACAACCGGAGGTCCGCAGGTTCCCACCCTGTGCGGGCCGAGGCCCTGACGGCACCGAGGAGCACGCACGGCGCAGTGGACGGGGCATGCTCGTCGCAGAGGGGGCGGGGTCACACAGGGGTCGCTGGGCCTCGCATCGCGTGATGCGGCGGCAGCGGCGGCGGCCGGCGTGGCCGGCCCCGGGTCTCGACGCCGGCTCATCGACAGAGGTCGCGGGCCGGCCGGGCCCCCTCGCCTGCGCATCGTCTTTTCGAGCCGGCGAGGCCTAGACTCGGGGCATGAGCGCCGCCACCGATGCGATCGCAGCAGGGGGAGCGGAGGCGCGCTCGCGGCACGGACAGAGGCGCGATGAAGGCGCTCTTCCTCACCGCTGACCTGGGCGGGAACGTGCCGCCGACCGTGGCCGTCGCGGAGGCGCTGGCCGGTCGCGGCGTCGAGGTGGAGATCGCGGGGCTGAAGGCGGGGCGCACCGCGCTCCCGCAGGTCCCGTTCCCTGTCGCGACGGCGATCAAGCCCGAGGGCCGGCCTCAGGGGCTGCGCGAGGCCGGAGCGGGCATGCGGCTGATGACGAGTCGCAAGACCTCGGCTGCGACGGCCGCGCTGATCGCCGAGCGACATGTTGGCCTGGTCGTCGTGGACTGCATGATCCCGGCCGTGATCCGGGGCGCGCTCGCCGGCGGTGTCCCGGTGGTGCTGCTCTTCCACACCTTCGGGGAGTTCTGGATGCGGTCGTTCGACCCCGGGGCGGTGGGCAGACTTTTCGGCCTGTTCGGGCTGCGACCGGGCGCGCTCTGGGCGCGGGCCACCGCGCGGCTGCTCCTGACCGATGCCGAGCTGGACCCGGGCCGGCACGACCCCGCGCTGGCCGGGTACGCCTGGACCGGAACGACCGAGATCGGGGCGGAGCCCCTGCCGCGCGGCGACGGCGCCGTCCGGCCGCGGGTGCTCGTCGCGCTCAGCTCCACGGACTTCCCGGGGATGCGGAAGGTGTACCGGCGCATTGTCGACGCGCTCTCCGGGCTTCCGCTCGACGCGATCGTGACGACCGGGGGCGTCGATCTGGGCGGAGAGCTCGAGGGCGCTGCCAACGTCGAGGTGCGCGGCTGGGCCGACCACGGTGCGCTGCTGCCGAGCATCGACCTGATGATCGGTCACGGCGGGCACTCCTCGACGTTGAAGGCGATCGCCCATGGCGTGCCGCTGCTGGTGCTGCCGGTCAACCCGACCGCCGATCAGCACCTGATCGGCGGGGTGATCCAGGAGGCGGGACTGGGCCGGTGCCTGCCGAAGACAGCCGAGCCCCTGAGGATCCGCGACGCGGTCCAGGAGATCCTCGCCGACGACGGGCTTCGGGCGCGTGCGGCGGCGACCGGCCGACGGCTCCGCGCTCTTCCGCCGGGTGCCGAGGTGGCCGCCGCGCAGATCCTCGCGATCCTCGACGCAGTGTGATCGAGGCCCCGGGGACCCACGACGACGACCGCCTGCCAGGCGTCGATCCGGCGGTACGGGCCGGGGGCCGCGCCGCAGCGCGCGTCGCCGGGGTCGAATCAGCGTCCGCCGCCCGGGCCCCCGCCTCCGGGCCCGGCGCCCGGCGCGGCTCCGCCCGTGGGGGCGGTGGCCGTGTCGACGCGCGCGAGGAGGGCGGCGGTGTAGCCGGAGGCGGCGTCGCCGGTGACCGTCGCCATCTGGAGCGCGGCCCGGTCCTCGCCGAAGACGTTGTCGGTGTCGAGGGAGACCTGCGACAGGTTGCGCGCGGAGCCGGAGTAGGCCGGGAGGGCGTAGATCCCGGTCAGCATGCTCTCCGGGAAGGCGAGTTGCGAGGTCGCGATCGCCGCGGGGGAATCGGCGAGGGACTCCCCGTTCGGATACACCTCGAAATGGATGTGCGGCCATCGCCCCGCGTAGCACCCGGGCACGATGGAGGTGAAGGTGACCTGCCCGTTCCGGTCCGCGACCTGCACGCCGCGAAGGAACGTCTCGCCCTCGACCCCCGAGGAGTACATCGAGTACCGTCCCTGCGCATCGCAGTGCCAGGCGTAGACGGCGACGCCCGCGAAGGGCACGTCGCCGTTCGCCATGTCGGTGATCGTGAGCGTGAGGGTCAGCGGCACGCCTTCCGCCGCGGTGCCCCCGCCGATGCTCGAACGGATGTCGCTGCGGACGATCCCGCTCTGCGTGAGGGCGTTCGGGCCGTTGGACCCGTCGCCCGGGTAGGGGCCGGCCGTCTCGTCGGGGATCTCCCCGGCGGGCAGGTCCGTCCCGGCGGTCGCGGAGCCGGACGGGCCGGGGCTGGGCGCGGGGGCGGACGTCGTCGGCGCCGGGGTCGTCGTGACGGGTGTGCCGCCGTCCGCCGTGCACGCGGCGAGCACGACCGCGCCGGCCCCGAGGCCGATCAGGCCGAACAGGCGGCGGCGGCTCATCAGGGTGCGCAGATCGAAGGCGACACCCTGATCGACGACCTCCTCATCGGGTCGATCCAGCAGGCGCCCCTCGTACGCGGGGCCCGCGGGCGTCTGCTCGGGGTCGGGGAATCGTGACATGAAGGCCTCCGTGGTCGTGGGGGAATCTCCGGTACGACCAGTGTGCGCACGCTCCCTTTCCCGGGCCGACGAGAGGACTATGCGATTCCTATGACCGCGACGGCGCGAGACCGGGCGGGTCATCCTCGGTATCTTCTTCCCATGGCTCATCGCGTCTTCTCCTACGGAACGCTTCGCCAGCCGGAGGTGCAGCGGGCGCTCTACGGCCGTGAGGTCCCGACCGTCGCCGACACCCTTCCCGGATGGCGGCTGGACTGGCTGCCGATCACCGATCCGGAGGTGGTGCGGATCAGCGGATCCGACCGGCACCCGATCCTGCGCCGGGGCGAGCCGCACGAGGCCGTGGAAGGCGCGTACCTCGAGCTCGCCGACGACGAGCTCGAGGTCACCGACGCCTACGAGGTGGACGACTACGTGCGCACCGCGGTCGTGCTCGGGTCGGGTGCGCAGGCCTGGGCATACCTCGCCGGCGCCTGAGCGGTCACGCGGCTACGCCAGCACCTTCTTCCACGCGCCCGAGTAGGACGTCGGGACGTAGCCCATCGCCTCGTTGATGTCGAGCATCGGCCGGTTCTCCTCGGCGTTGAAGGTGATGATCTTCGGCGACCGCGGAGCGATCTCGCGCCAGCGGCGCACGCCGGCGCACTTGACGAGCATCCCCAGCCGGTGCCCGCGGTGCTCTCTGAGCACCAGCGTGTCCTCCTGGTGGCTGGGGGCTGCGGAGTCGGCGTCCAGGACCAGCTCGTTGAAGGCGACGACCGCACCGCTCTCCTCGTGCACGGCCGCGGTGACCAGCATCGTCGCGCCGCCGTCGAGGAAGCGCTGGTCGTGGCGCGCGACGCGGGCGGCGTCCCACGACTCCTCGTCGTACTCGAGCGCCGCCGCGGGGACGTCGGTCGACATCCGCGACTTGGCCCAGGCGTAGCCCTCGGCGAACTCGGGCGGGGTCGGCAGCGTCCACTGGATGAGCCGGTATCCCGTGGCGGCCCTCCTCGCCTCGGCGAGCAGTGCGTCGATGCGATCCGTCGGCGCGGTCAGATCGAGGTCGCTGCGGCGTTCGATCTGCTCCAGCGTGTACCCGTGGCGCCGGTAGAACCGGGCGGTGTGGTCGTCGGGGATGTCGCCGAACCCGGTCGGCGCAGCCAGGCGGGGCCCGGGCGCATCGGGATGGTCGGCCCACGACTGCAGCACGGTGCGCCCGTGCTCCCGGGCGGTCTGCTCGATCAGCGCGTATGCGGCGGAGCCGATGCCCTGGCCGTGATGGGCGCGCGGGAGCTCGACGAGCCAGTAGCCGATCCGCGATCCGTCCTCCTGCGGGAGGTCGAGACCCGCGCGGCCGATGATCTCGTCGCCCCGGCGGACGATCCACAGGAGACGGAGCTCGTCGGGGTCGTGACGGTAGTGCGGCAGCAGTGCGGTCGCGGTCATCGACTCGTCGTCGTTGCCGTTGATCTCCTCGTAGACGAGGTTGCGGACGCGGACCATCTCGCGGAAGTCGGCGGCGTCGTCGCCGTCGGCGGATGCGGGGATCGTCAGCGGTGCGATGGTGAGGCTCGCCGGTCCGAGGTCGGCGGGGGAATCGTTCATGAGAGGTCTTCCTTCGATGTCGGGGCGTGCTCGCCGATCCGGTGTCGGCGGGCACGGAGCGTGGGCTCGCAGAGGCGATGCCCGGCACGTTCCCCCGCGGGGTGGCGGG
>JBEBWQ010000103.1:0-8112 GCA_040392075.1 Microbacterium sp. | reverse complement strand
AGATCACCGGCAGCGGCAAGCTGAAGAAGCAGCAGGCCGGCATGCGCCACAACCTTGAGCACAAGTCGAGCCGTCGTACCCGTCGTCTGAACCAGGACCAGGTGCTGTCGAAGGCCGACACCAAGGTCGCGAACAAGCTTCTCGGTCGCTGAGCGCCCGAACGCAGGAATAGGAACACAGGAAAATGGCAAGAGTCAAGAGGGCCGTCAACGCCCACAAGAAGCGTCGCGTCATCCTCGAGCGCGCCTCGGGCTACCGTGGCCAGCGGTCGCGTCTGTACCGGAAGGCCAAGGAGCAGGTCACGCACTCGCTGGTCTACGCCTACCGTGACCGGCGCAAGCGCAAGGGCGACTTCCGTCGCCTGTGGATCCAGCGCATCAACGCCGCGGCCCGTCAGAACGGCATCACCTACAACCGCTTCATCCAGGGGCTGGGTCTTGCAGGCGTGCAGGTGGACCGCCGCATGCTGGCCGAGCTCGCGGTGAACGAGCCCGCCACCTTCGCCTCGCTGGTCGAGACCGCGAAGAAGGCGCTGCCGAGCGACGTGAACGCGCCGAAGGCCGCCAGAGCGACATCCCGCCACGAAGGGCGCCCTCCTCCGGGAGCGGCGCCCATCGTCGTTCCCGGGGCCGGCAGCGGCCAGGGTCCCCTCCCGGGAGCAGGCGGGTCGCCCGGGAGCAGGCGGGTCGCCCGGGAGCAGGAGATTCCGGGGCGAATCGACCTGTTCTCGGGCGAGTCCCCTGATCTCGGAGGAAGAGGCGAGGGGCGGTCGGAGCGGAGCCCGCGGCCGAATACACTGAGATCGTGCTGGACAATCCCCGCTCCCCGCGAATCCGTGCCGTCGCGAAGCTCGCCAAGCGCAGCGCCCGCACCGAGACGGGACTGTTCCTGCTGGAGGGCCCGCAGGCGGTGCGTGAGGCGCTGTCCTACCGGCCCGATGCGATCGTCGATCTCTTCGCCACCCCCACGGGGTGGGAGAGGAACCCCGACATCCGCGGGGCGGCGGCCGCGCACGACATCGAGGTGCAGTACGTCACCGAGGCGGTGCTGCAGGTGATGGCCGACACGGTGACGCCGCAGGGCCTGGTCGCGGTCGCCCGGCAGACCCCCACCGCGCTGAAGGACGTGTTCGCCGCCGGTCCCCGTCTCGTCGCGATCTGCGAGGAGGTGCGCGACCCGGGCAACCTCGGCACCATCATCCGCGCGGCCGACGCCGCCGGCGCCGACGCGGTGATCCTCACCGGCCGCACGGTGGACCTGTACCACCCCAAGGTGGTCCGGGCGACGACCGGGTCGATCTACCACCTGTCGGTCGCGGTGAGCGCCGATCTCGCCGATGTGGCCGGCCGTGCGCGGGGCGCAGGACTCCAGGTGATCGCCGCCGACGTCAAGGGCGAGGACCTGCTACAGGCCCGCGCCGACGGCGTGCTCGCCCGCCCCACCGCCTGGCTGTTCGGCAACGAGGCCCGCGGGCTGGAGGACGCGGCTCTCGCGCGCGCCGACCGGGTGCTGCGCCTGCCCATCTTCGGGCGCGCCGAGTCGCTCAACCTCGCCACCGCGGCGAGCGTCTGCCTGTACGAGAGCGCCTTCGCCCAGCACGCCGGCTGAGGGGCCGGAGGCGGGCTGCGCACGCGCCGTCGGCCATCGTCTCGGGGAGTCCGCGCGGCGCTGCCCCCAGATCCCTCAGGAGATGGGACTGAGGATCACGAAGCGATAACCCCCCTCCCGCACCGCCGCGGGAAGGGCTAGCGTGAGCCGCATGAACGATCAGCGCACTGCCGATGCCGCGGCGACGACGCGTACGGCCACCACGGGCGAGCCCCTCGTCGTCATGGAGGACGTGCAGAAGCACTACGGCGATTTCCAGGCCCTGAAGGACATCGATCTCACCGTCGCCAAGGGCGAGGTCGTGGTGGTGATCGGTCCGTCCGGGTCGGGCAAGTCCACGCTCTGCCGCACGATCAACCGCCTGGAGACGATCACCAGCGGCACCATCACCATCGACGGCAAGGTGCTCCCCGCCGAGGGGAAGGGGCTGGCGAACCTCCGTGCCGAGGTGGGCATGGTGTTCCAGTCGTTCAACCTGTTCGCCCATCTCACGATCCTCGAGAACATCACGCTGGGACCGATCAAGGTGCGCGGCTTGAAGAAGGCCGAGGCCGAGAAGGAGGCGATGCAGCTGCTCGAGCGCGTGGGTGTCGCGCAGCAGGCGTCCAAGCTCCCCGCTCAGCTCTCCGGCGGCCAGCAGCAGCGCGTCGCGATCGCGCGCGCCCTGGCCATGCGCCCGAAGGTGATGCTCTTCGACGAGCCCACCAGCGCACTCGACCCGGAGATGATCAACGAGGTGCTCGACGTCATGGTCCAGCTCGCCAAGGACGGCATGACCATGATCGTCGTGACGCACGAGATGGGCTTCGCCCGGAAGGCCGCCGACCGGGTCGTCTTCATGGCGGACGGGCAGATCGTCGAGGAGGCGACGCCGGAGGAGTTCTTCACGAACCCGAAGAGCGGCCGCGCCAAGGACTTCCTGTCCAAGCTGCTCACGCACTGACCGACCGAAGGATCCTGCACACAGCACCGCGGGAACAGACAGAAGGAGAAGAGGCACATGCGACGTACACGCACACTGGCAGGGATCGGGATCGCGACGGTGGCACTGCTCGCGCTGACCGCCTGCAACAGCGGCTCCCCGACGGGAGGAACCGGCGAGACCGGAGGCACCGGCGGAACCGGCCCGGCCGCGAGCTCCGACCACCCCTGGGAGGTCGCCACCGACGTCACCCTCGAGGGCAGCCCGACCTTCGACGACATGACCGCCCGAGGCGGCGTCATCGTGGGGGTGAAGAACGACCAGCCCGGTCTCGGGTACGAGGACGCGACCACGCGCGAGCGCACCGGCTTCGACGTCGACATCGCCCGCTGGATCGCCGCCTCCCTCGGGTTCGACGAGTCGCAGATCACCTACCAGACGATCCCCTCGGCCAACCGCGAGCAGGCGATCGTGAACGGCGACATCGACTACTACGTCGGCACCTACTCGATCACCGACAAGCGCAAGGAGCAGATCGCCTTCGCCGGTCCCTACTTCATCACCGGGCAGGGCCTGCTCGTCGCCGCCGATGACACCAGCATCAACGGACCCGACGACCTGGCCGGCAAGATCGTCTGCTCGGTGACCGGGTCCACCCCGCTGCAGCGCATCCGCGACGAGTACAGCCCCGGGGACACCGTGGAGTACGACACCTACTCGCAGTGCGTCGAGCAGCTCATCCAGGGTTCGGTGGACGCGATCACCACTGACGAGGCGATCCTCGCCGGTTACGTCGCACAGCAGCCCGACAAGCTGCGCATCGCGGGTGAGCCGTTCAGCGAGGAGCGCTACGGCGTGGGCCTGGCCAAGGACGACACCGTCCTGAAGGACCACATCAACGAGCTCTTCACCAACGGCAGCGCCATCTGGACCGAGCTGTTCGAGCTGCACCTGGCCCCGGCGGGCATCGCCGGCACCCAGCCGAAGGTCGACAACTGATCCCTCCGGGGCGGGGACGCGTGAGCCTCCCCGCCCCGGAACGTCCGGCGTAGAGCGAGAATCCACCGAGAGGGGAGCCCGGGATGGGCGTCATCTTCGACAACATGGACCTGTGGGCGCAGGCGCTGTGGGGCACGCTCGTGCTCTTCGTCGTCGGCGGCCTGCTGGCTCTGGTGCTCGGCCTCATCGTCGGCGCCATGCGCGTCTCCCCGATCCCCGTCGCCCGCGCCGTGGGCTGGCTCTACGTCAACATGATCCGGAACACCCCGCTCACGCTGGTGTTCTTCGCCTTCGCCTTCGCGCTGCCCCCGCTCCTCGGCCTTCGGCTCACCTCGGACGTGTCGCTGACGCTGGCGATCTGCGCGCTCGGCATCTACACCGCCACCTACGTGGCCGAGACCATCCGCTCCGGCATCAACACGGTGCCGGTGGGCCAGGCCGAGGCGGCGCGTGCGATCGGCCTCCCCTTCGGGAAGGTGATGAGTCTCGTGGTCCTGCCGCAGGCGTTCCGCTCGGTCATCCCGCCGATGATGAGCGTCTTCATCGCGCTGCTGAAGAACACCACCGTCGCCGCCGGCTTCTCCGTGCTGAACCTCGGATCCGTCCGCGCCTGGCTCAGCGAGCGCGGCGAGAACCAGCTCCTCGTGATCATCTGGGTGATGGTGATCTTCGTGGTCATGGTGCTGCTGCTCTCCTGGGCGCAGCGATCCCTGGAGAATCGTTGGAGGGTGGCGCGATGACTTCCGTCCTGTACGACGTCCCCGGCCCTCGCGCGGTGCTGCGCAACCGGCTGCTGGGTCTGATCACGATCATCGTGGTCGCCGCCATCGTCGGCTGGCTGATCTGGCGCCTGGTCGAGACCGGGCAGTTCACCGCGCAGAAGTGGTCGGCCTTCACCTACACCAACGTCTGGATCAGCATCGCCGAGGCGACGGGGCGCACCCTCGGCGCGTTCGCGGTCGCCGCCGTCGGCGCGGTGGTCCTCGGCTTCGTCCTCGCTCTCGGGCGGCTCTCGGACCACGCCTGGCTGCGCTGGCCGGCCGGGGTTCTCGTCGAGTTCCTGCGCGCCGTGCCGGTCCTCGTGTTCATGTTCCTGCTCTACTACGGTCTGCCGGTGGCGGGCGTGCGTCTCGGCACGTTCTGGTCGGTGGTCATCGCGCTCATCGCCTACAACGGCTCCGTGCTGGCCGAGGTGTTCCGCGCCGGCGTCGAGTCGCTGCCGCGCGGGCAGAAGGAGGCCGGCTACGCGATCGGCCTCCGCAAGTCGGGCGTGATGCGCCTCGTGCTGCTGCCGCAGGCCGTCCGCGCCATGATGCCGGTCATCATCGCCCAGCTCGTGGTGACGCTGAAGGACACCGCACTGGGCTACATCATCACCTATGAGGAGCTGCTGTTCTTCGCCCGCTACATCGGGTCGCAGTCGATGCTCGGCTCGCCGATCATCCCGGCCACGATCATCGTGGCGATCATCTACATCGGCCTCTGTCTCCTGCTCTCCGGCGCCGCGACGCTGGCGGAGCGGCGGATGCGCCACTCGCCGAAGGTGAGGAACGTCATGCCGGCTGCGGGCGGAGCCGCCGAAGACGATCCCCGTTCCCGGGAGGAGAGCACGGTCACCGAGGTGCTCGCCATGCAGGGCACCCGCCGGCGACGGCGCGGGTAGTCCGCGCAGAGACATCGGCCCCCGCGTCACCGTTGCCGCGGGGGCTGGTTCGTGCCCGGCGGCCGGCGTGGCCGCTTCCCGGTTGCTGTCCTCACCGGTCGCCGAGCCCGTCGACACGGCCTGCTTTGAGCTGCCGCGGCCCTTCCTGAGTTGTCGCACAGTGTCGCATTCTCCACCGGACGCGACGATGCGGGACGGGTCAGTGGCTCCTACCCGGCGCAGACTTGCCGCGACGTGTCGCGACCTGCGCCGGAGGCGACACTTCGGGGCGAGTCAGCGGTGCGCCGCCGGCGGGACCCACGGGCTCAGGGACTGGCCGCCCCGCCGGTAGACTCGACTCTCGTGTCTGAGTCTCTCGAAATCACCCCCGAGGCGGTGGAATCCGCCGTCGCCGACGCGCTCGCCGCGATCGAGGCCGCGGGCGACACCGCCGCCCTAAAGGAGGCGCGCGCGGCGCACGTCGCCGAGGGCTCGCCGCTGGCCGTGCTGAACGCCTCGATGCGCCAGGTCGCCCCCGAGCACAAGGCCGCGTTCGGCAAGCTCATCGGCCAGGGCCGCGGGCGGGTCACGCAGGCGCTCGCCGCGAAGGAGGAGGCGCTCGCCGCCGCCGAGACCGCCGCGCGCCTGGAGGCGGAGCGGGTGGACATCACCGCGGTCGCCTCGCGCTCCCGCGTCGGCGCCCGCCATCCGCTGTCGATGCTGCAGGAGGACGTCTGCGACGTCTTCGTCGGGATGGGGTGGGAGATCGCCGAGGGCCCGGAGCTCGAGCACGAGTGGTTCAACTTCGATGCCCTCAACTTCGACGTGGACCACCCGGCACGGCAGATGCAGGACACCTTCTTCGTCGACCCGACCGACCGGCACCTCGTGATGCGCACGCACACGAGCCCGGTGCAGGTGCGCTCCATGCTCGATCGCGAGCTGCCGATCTACGTGCTCTGCCCCGGACGCACCTACCGCACCGACGAGTTCGACGCGACCCATCTTCCGGTGTTCAGCCAGTTCGAGGGCCTCGTCATCGACCGGGGCATCACCATGGCCCACCTCAAGGGCACGCTGGACCACTTCGCCCGGCAGATGTTCGGCCCGGAGGCGAAGACGCGCCTGCGCACCAACTACTTCCCCTTCACCGAGCCGTCGGCCGAGCTCGACCTCTGGCACCCGACCTTCAAGGGCGGGGCGCGGTGGATCGAGTGGGGCGGCTGCGGCATGGTCAACCCCAACGTGCTGCGCGCGGCCGGGATCGACCCCGAGGTCTACTCGGGCTTCGCCTTCGGCATGGGCATCGAGCGCTCGCTCATGTTCCGCAGCGATGTGAAGGACATGCGCGACATGGCCGAGGGCGATGTCCGCTTCAGCGAGCAGTTCGGGATGGTGGTGTGATGCGCGTTCCGCTCTCGTGGCTGCGCGAGTACGTCGAGGTGCCGGCCGAGGCGACCCCGGAGGAGGTGCTGGCCGCCCTGCTCTCCGTCGGGTTCGAGGAGGAGGACGTGCACCGCTTCGAGGTGTCCGGCCCGATCGTGGTGGGCGAGGTGGTCTCCATCGAGGAGGAGCCGCAGTCCAACGGCAAGACCATCCGCTGGTGCCAGGTCGACGTCGGCGAGGCGAACGGCGGCGTCCGCGGCATCGTCTGCGGAGCGTCGAACTTCGCCGTGGGCGACCGGGTCGTGGCGACCCTGCCCGGCGCCGTGCTCCCCGGACCCTTCCCGATCGCCGCCCGCAAGACCTACGGGCACGTCTCCGACGGCATGATGGCCTCGGCCCGCGAGCTGGGCCTGGGCGACGAGCACAACGGCATCATCGTCCTCGCCGATCTCGGCATCGACGCGCCGGTGGGCACGGACGCGATCGCCCTGCTCGGCCTGGACGACCAGGCCGTGGAGATCAACGTCACCCCCGACCGCGGCTATGCGCTGTCGCTGCGCGGCGTCGCCCGCGAGTACTCTCACGCCACGGGCGCGGAGTTCCGCGATCCGGCGGCGCACGAGTGGAGCGAGGTCGAGCCGGGCCTGGGCTTCGCCGTGGCCGTCGCCGACGAGGCTCCGATCCGCGATCGCGTGGGGGCGAGCGAGTTCGTCGTGCGCGTGGTCCGCGGGGTCGACCCGACCCGCCCCACTCCGCCGTGGATGATCGCGCGGCTGTCGCTCGCCGGCATCCGCTCCCTCGGCGTGCTCATCGACATCACCAACTATGTGATGCTCGAGCTGGGCAATCCGATCCACGGCTACGACCTGGACAGGCTCACCGGCGGCATCACCGTCCGCCGCGCCCGGTCGGGGGAGAAGCTCACCACGCTCGACGGCCAGGAGCGCGCTCTCCATGTCGAGGACCTCCTCATCACCGACGAGTCCGGCCCCATCGGCCTCGCCGGCGTGATGGGGGGAGCGGCGACCGAGATGTCGGACGAGACCCGCAACGTGCTCATCGAGGCGGCGGTCTTCGACTCCGTGTCGATCGCCCGCACCGCGCGCCGGCACAAGCTGCCGAGCGAGGCCTCCCGCCGCTTCGAGCGCGGCGTGGACCCGCTCATCCCGTTCGTCGCCGCGCGCCGGGTCGCGGACCTCATGGTCGAGCTGGCCGGCGGCACGCTGGACTCCCTCGGTGGCGCCCTGTTCGGCGAGGTCCTCCTCTCCGCGGTCCCCCTTCCCCGCGACTTCGTCTCGGGCCTGGTCGGCGTGGACTACACGGCGGAGGAGATCGTCGAGGCGCTGGAGACCATCGGCGCCGAGGTGACGGCGACCGACCCGTCGACCGGCGCCGGAGCCGGCTGGGAGGTCATCCCGCCCAGCTGGCGCCCCGACCTCACCGACAAGTGGACGCTCGCCGAGGAGGTCGCCCGCATCCACGGGCTCGACCGCGTGCCCTCGATCCTGCCGGTCGCCCCCGCCGGCCGCGGGCTCACGCCGCTGCAGCAGGGCCG
>JBEBWQ010000102.1:0-8174 GCA_040392075.1 Microbacterium sp. | reverse complement strand
GCTTCGACGAGAAGGACCTCTGGGTCACCGTCTACGAGACCGACGACGAGGCCGCCCGGCTCTGGCAGGAGATCGCGGGCCTTCCCGCCGAGCGCATCCAGCGCCTGGGCAAGGAGGACAACTACTGGCACACCGGCCAGCCCGGTCCCGGCGGCCCGTGCTCGGAGATCTACTTCGACCGTGGCCCGGCCTACGGCCGCGACGGGGGACCGGCGGTCGACGACAGCCGGTTCACCGAGATCTGGAACCTCGTGTTCATGCAGGACCTGCTCACCGACGTGCGCACGAAGGTCGATTTCGACATCGCCGGCCCCCTGCCGAAGAGGAACATCGACACCGGCATGGGCCTGGAGCGGGTGGCCTTCATCAAGCAGGGCGTCGAGAACATGTACGAGACGGACCAGGTCCGCCCCGTGCTCGATCGCGCCGTGGAGCTGTCCGGCCGCCGCTACGGCGCCGTGCACGAGGACGACATCCGCTTCCGGGTGATCGCCGACCACGTGCGCTCCTCCCTCATGCTCCTCTCCGACGGCGTGCGCCCCTCGAACGACGGCCGTGGCTACATCCTGCGCCGCCTGATGCGCCGCACCATCCGCTCGATGCGTCTGCTGGGCGTGGACGCGCCGACCTTCCCCGAGCTGTTCGCCGCCTCGCGCGACGCGATGAAGGCCTCCTACCCGGAGCTGGAGACGGAATGGCCGCGCCTGGCGCAGATGGCGGTCGCCGAGGAGGAGACCTTCCTGCGCACGCTGGCCCAGGGCTCGACCATCCTCGACCTGGCGCTGAACGAGACCCGGCAGAAGGGCGCGGAGACGCTCGCCGGCGATCAGGCGTTCCTCCTGCACGACACCTACGGCTTCCCGATCGACCTCACCCTGGAGATCGCCGAGGAGGCGGGTCTGAGCGTCGACCGCACCGCCTTCGACGATCTCATGCGGCAGCAGCGCGAGCGGGCCAAGGCCGATGCGAAGAGCCGCAAGCGGCAGCTCGCGGACGTCTCCGTCTACCGCGAGTTCCGCGCGCTCGGAGCGACGGTCTTCGACGGCTACAGCGAGCTGGAGACCGAGTCGACGGTCCTCGGGCTGCTGGTGGACGGCCGATCGGTGCCGGTCGCCGCCGAGGGCCAGGTCGCCGAGGTGATCCTCGCCGAGACGACCCTCTACGCGGAGTCCGGCGGTCAGGTGGCCGACAAGGGCACGATCTCGGGCAACGGCTTCCAGGCGGAGGTGCTCGACGTGCAGCGTCCGGTGCCGGGCCTCATCAGCCACACCGTGCTGGTGACCTCGGGGACGATCGCGGTGGACGATCGCGCGACGACGAGCGTCGACGCCGCGAACCGCCGCGCCGCGCGCCAGGCGCATTCGGCCACGCACCTCGTCCATGCCGCGCTGCGCGACACCCTGGGCCCGACCGCGACGCAGGCGGGCTCCCTCAACCGGGCCGGCTACCTGCGGTTCGACTTCGCCTGGAACCAGGCGCTCTCGGCGGAGACCCGCACCGAGGTCGAGGAGATCGCCAACCGCGCGGTCGCAGAGGCCCTGGAGGTGACGACCCGGGTGATGACCCTGGATGAGGCGAAGGCCGCCGGCGCGATGGCACTGTTCGGCGAGAAGTACGGCGACGTCGTACGGATGGTGGACATCGGCGGCCCGTGGTCGCGCGAGCTCTGCGCCGGGACGCACGTGTCCTCCAGCTCCGAGATCGGCCTGGTGAGCCTCATCGGGGAGTCCTCGGTGGGCGCGTCGAACCGCCGGATCGAGGCGCTCGTCGGCCAGGACGCCTTCCGCGAGCTCGCGGCGGAGCGCGCGCTCGTGCAGCAGCTGACGGCGTCGCTGAAGACGCCGCGCGAGCAGCTGGCCGATCGCATCGCCGAGCTGAGCGCCGATCTCAAGACGGCGGAGAAGCGGATCGCGCGGTTCGAGGCGCAGGCCCGGGAGGGCCGGGTGCCGGAGCTGCTCCAGAGCGCACGCGCCGAAGGCCCCTATCGCCTCGTCGCGGAGTCCCTCGGCGAGGTCGGTTCCGTGGACGACGTGCGCACCCTCGCGCTGAGCGTACGGGAGCGGCTGGGAGCGGAGGCGGCGGTCGTCGCCCTGGGCGGCGTCGCCGGCGGTCGTCCGGTGGTCGTCATCGCGACCAACGACGCGGCGCGTTCGGCGGGGGCGAAGGCGGGAGCGCTGGTGAAGCGCGCGTCGGGCGTCCTCGGCGGCGGCGGTGGCGGTGGCGACGCTGTCGCGCAGGGCGGCGGCCAGGACGCCGAGACGCTCCCCGCGGCCCTGGATGCGGTGGCGGCGGAGCTGCGGGGCGCGTGAGCGGGTTCCGGCGCGGCGTCCGCCTCGGCATCGATGTGGGCCGGGCGCGGGTGGGCGTCGCGCGGTGCGACCCCGACGGCATGCTCGCCGTGCCGGTGGAGACGGTGCCGCGGGACGATGCGACCCTCGATCGTCTGGCGGAGATCACCGCGGAATGGGAGCCGATCGAGCTGGTCGTCGGGCTGCCGATGAACCTGCGGGGGGACGACACGCCCTCCACGGTCGATGCCCGCGAGGTCGCCGACGCGCTGGCGGCACGCACGAGGCTCCCGGTACGGCTGGTCGACGAGCGGCTGAGCACCGTGAGCGCCCACCAGTCGCTGCGCGCCGCAGGTCGCTCGCAGAAGGGGTCGCGTGGCATTGTGGATCAGGTCGCCGCCGTCGTGCTGCTGCAGCACGCGATCGACACGGAGAAAGGCACCGGCCGGCCCGCCGGTGCCGCACTCGATGAGGAGAGCTTCTGACCATGCCCGACGCCCCCGGTGACCGTGACGAGACGAACCCGCTGGACGAGCTGTTCGGCCGCTCCGGCGAGGGAGCCGATCCCGGTCCGGCGCCGTCCTCGCGTCGTGCGGCGCGGGAGGCGGCCGCCCGTCGCGCGGCGGGACAGGACGCCGCGGCGACGGACGGATCCTCGGGCCGGCCCGTCGGGAGCCCGGCACGGGCCGCCGCTCCGGCGTCCGATGCGGAGTTCCCCTTCGTGATCGACGGGCGCCCCCGGCCGGACTCGGGCACGGCGCCGGCATCCGTCCCGGCCGCTGCGCCCTCCCCGCCGGTCGCCGGGCGCCCGGAACCATCCCTCCCGGAGAGCACGGCGCCGAGGAGCGGAGGCCGCTCTGCTCCGGCCGCCGCGCCCGGCACCCTGGAGGACCTCTTCGCCACGGCGTCCTCCCCGCCGCCCCGTCCCCGGCGCAGGCGCCGTACCGGCTGCCTGGTGGCGCTGATCATCGTGCTGGTCCTTCTCGGCGGGGCCGCCGCCGGCGGGATCTGGGTGGCGAACACCTACGGCGAGAAGATCGGCGAGGCCCTCGGCTGGGGCGAGCCCAAGGACTACGAGCCCGGCCTCGCGCACGGCGAGGCACTGGTCGTCGTCCAGGAGGGGGACGTCGGCATCGACGTCTCCCGTGCGCTCTGGAACGCCGGCGTCACCAAGACCGAGGAGGTCTTCTACGACCACCTCGTGAAGGAGGCGGCCGATGTCACCTTCTACCCGGGCCTGTACCGGCTGCAGCTGGAGATGACCGCGGCCGACGCCCTGGCGGCCCTGCAGGATCCCGCCAACCGGATGGAGGGCTCGGTCCTCCTGCGCGAGGGTCTGACGGTGGCGCAGAGCCTGACGCTGCTCGCCGAGGGGACCGGCATCCCGCTGGAGGACCTCACGGCGGCGGCGGACGATCCCGCGGCCTTCGGTGTCGAGGCCGACTCGCTGGAGGGGTGGCTCTTCCCCGCGACGTACGAGTTCCAGCCGGGGATGACGGCGGCCGAGGTCCTCCAGGTGCTCGTGGACCGTGCCGTGCAGTCGCTGGACGAGGCCGGCGTGCCGGTCGGCGAACGCCAGCGGATCCTCACCATCGCTTCGATCATCCAGCGCGAGGCGCGCTTCGAGGACGACTTCTTCATGGTCTCGCGGGTGATCCAGAACCGACTGGATCAGGGGATGAGGCTGGAGATGGACTCGACCGCGCAATACGGCTTCGGTGAGTTGCACGCGGGCGTCGCCAGCACCTCCGCGGAGGCCCAGTACGACGACAATCCCTGGAACACCTATGTCCACGAGGGCTTGCCCGCGGGGCCCATCTCCAATCCGGGAGATCTCGCGATCGATGCGGCGATGCATCCCGTCGACGGGCCCTGGCTCTACTTCGTCACGGTGAACCTCGAGACCGGCGAGACGCAGTTCTCGGTCACCTACGAGGAGCATCTCCAGGGCGTCGACCGATGGCTCCAGTGGTGCGACGAGCACCCCGGCGACTCCGGGTGCTGACGGGGATGGCGGGGGAATCGCGCACCGCGCTGGCGGTGTGGGGCGATCCGATCGACCACAGCCGCTCGCCCGACCTCCATGCCGCCGCGTACCGGGTCCTCGGCCTGGACTGGCGCTACTCGCGTCGGCGAGTCGACGCCGCGGGCTTCGCGGAGGCGCTGGCCGGCCTCGACGGCCGCTGGCGCGGCCTCTCCCTGACCATGCCGTTGAAGGAGGAGGCGTTCCGCGCCGCGGTCGTCCGTGACCGGTTCGCCGAGTCGACGGGGGCGGTCAACACCCTCCTCCTCACCGCGGAGGGCCCGCGCGGCTGGAACACCGACGTGGGCGGGATCATCCGTGCCCTTGCGGAGGCGGGCGTCACGCAGGTGGAGACGGCCCGGATCATCGGGGCCGGGTCCACGGCGACCTCGGCGCTCGTGGCGTGCGCCGCCCTCGGGACGCACCGGGTCGAGGTCTGCGCCCGGCGACCGGAGGCGGTCGCGGCTCTCGCGCCGCTCGCCGAGGATCTCGGCGTCGACCTGCGGGCACGAGCCCTGGAAGACGCCTCCCCGGGCGAGGCCGTGCCGCTGACGATCTCCACCCTGCCCGGCGGGGTCTCCCTGCCCGGACCGGTCGCGGCGGGCCTCGCCGCCATGGGCGGCATGCTGTTCGACGTCGTCTACGGGCACTGGCCGACCTCTCTGGCCGAGGCCTGGGCGGCAGTCCCCGCTCCCGCGATCTCGGGGGAGGGGATGCTCCTGCACCAGGCGGTGCTGCAGGTGCGGGTGTTCCTCACCGGCGATGTCGACGCCCCCCTGCCCGGGGAGCCGGCGGTTGTCGCGGGGATGCGCGCCGCGTTGCACGGCCAGGGCTGAGCCGCGTCGAGGAGACGCCCGCGCACGAGGCGCGTGGCAACGCATGGGAGACTAGAGGAATGCTTCGTGTGCTCACGGCCGGCGAATCGCACGGCCCCGAACTCATCGCCCTCATGGAGGGACTGCCCGCCGGCGTCCCGGTGTCCCGGGCCGCGATCCAGGCGGATCTCGCGCGCCGCAAGCTCGGCTACGGTCGCGGGTCGCGGATGAAGTTCGAGGAGGACGAGCTCACGATCTCCTCCGGCGTGCGGCACGGCCTCAGCCTCGGCAGCCCCATCGCCCTCCGCATCGGGAACACCGAGTGGCCGAAGTGGACCGAGGTCATGAGCGCGGAGCCGGTCGAGCTCACCGAGCGCTCCCGGGGCCGCAGCGCTCCGCTCACCCGGCCGCGGCCCGGGCATGCCGATCTCGTGGGCATGCAGAAGTACGACTTCGACGAGGCGCGGCCGATCCTCGAGCGCGCGAGCGCTCGGGAGACGGCGGCCCGCGTCGCCCTGGGCGCCCTCGCCCGCTCGTTCCTCGGCGAGCTGGGGATCCGGCTGGTCAGCCACACCCTCTCCATCGGCCCCGTGCACGTCCCCGAGGGGCGTGCGCTGCCCACTCCGGACGACGTCGATGTCCTGGACGGCGACCCGCTGCGATGCTTCGACCCGGAGACCTCGGCGGCGATGGTGGCCGAGGTCGACGCGGCGCGCAAGGACGGCGACACCCTCGGCGGGATCGTCGAGGTCCTCGCCTACGGCGTGCCCCCGGGGCTCGGCTCCCACGTGCAGTGGGACCGTCGCCTGGACGCGCGGCTCGCGCAGGCGGTCATGAGCATCCAGGCGATGAAGGGCGTGGAGATCGGCGACGGCTTCGAGACGACCCGGCGCCGAGGCTCCGCGGCCCACGACGAGCTGTTCGCCACGGACGGCGGCATCACCCGCGGCTCCGACCGCGCCGGCGGCACCGAGGGCGGCATGTCCACCGGCACGGTGCTGCGGGTGCGCGCGGGCATGAAGCCGATCGCGACGGTGCCGCACGCCCTGCGCACGGTCGACGTCGTCACCGGCGACACGGCCAGCGCGCACCATCAGCGCTCGGACGTGTGCGCGGTGCCCGCCTCCGGCGTCGTCGCCGAGGCGATGGTCGCGGTCGTGCTGGCGGAGGCCGTGCTGGAGAAGTTCGGCGGCGACAGCCTGGGCGAGACCCGGCGGAACCTCGACGGCTATCTCGCCGCGATCCCGGAGGTGCTCCGCACGGCGGCGTCCTCCGACGCGGGGCTCCTCGACGACGAGCGCTGAGGACATGATGGAGGCGGGATCCGGGGACGACCCCGACACGGCCGCTCCCGGGGCGGAGACGGCGCACCATGAGCCCGTGCGCCTCGGACTCGTGCTGATCGGTCCGATGGCCGCGGGCAAGACGAGCGTCGGCCGGCGGGTCGCCCGGATCCTCGAGGTGCCGTTCATCGACACGGACAAGCGGGTGATCGCCGACCACGGCCCCATCCCGCAGATCTTCGCCGAGCACGGAGAGGCGCAGTTCCGGATCTGGGAGCGCGAGGCCGTCGCCGCCGCGCTGAGGGAGGGCGGCGTCGTCTCGCTCGGCGGAGGAGCGGTGGCCGACGAGGGCACCCGCGAGCTGCTGCGCGCGCATCCGGTGGTCTTCCTCACAGTGACGCCGGAGGCGGTCGCCCGGCGGATCGCCGGCAGCGACCGTCCGCTCCTGGAGGGCGACGAGGATCCCGTGGCCCGCTGGGCCCGCATCTTCGAGGAGCGCCGCGCCTGGTACGAGGACGTGGCGACCGAGACCTTCGACACCTCGCGGGTGCCGACGTTCCGCCTGGCCGAGCAGATCGCCGTCTGGCGCCGCCGGCACGCGGGGCAGCCGCAGACCAGTCCGCGCGCGCCGGGACCGGCCGCGAGCGGAGACGACGAGCAGGACGGCAGGGGAGCAGGGCAGGCATGAGCGACACGATCATCAGCGTCACCGGGAACGACGCCTACGACGTCACGGTGGGCCGGGACATCCTGGACCGGGTGTCGGGGGCGCTCGCGCCGAGCGTCCGCAAGGTGCTCGTGGTCCACCCGCCGACGCTCGCCCAGCGGGCCGCCCAGCTGCGCGACCGGCTGCTGGCCGACACGGCCTCGGGGCCGCGGGAGGTGCTGCTGGCAGAGATCCCCGACGCCGAGCAGGGCAAGCGGATCGAGGTCGCCGCCTTCTGCTGGCAGATCATGGGACAGTCCGACTTCACCCGCACCGATGCCGTCGTCGGCTACGGCGGCGGCGCGGTGACCGACCTCGCCGGCTTCGTGGCGGCCACCTGGCTGCGCGGCGTGCAGCTGGTGCAGGTGCCGACGACGGTGCTCGGTCTCGTGGACGCCGCCGTCGGCGGGAAGACGGGGGTCAACACCGCCGAGGGAAAGAACCTCGTCGGTGCGTTCTGGGCCCCGCGCGCGGTGATCGGCGACCTCGACGAGCTCGGCAGCCTCGGCCGCAACGAGGCGGTGGCGGGCTTCGCCGAGGTCGTCAAGGCCGGGTTCATCTGGGCGCCGGAGATCCTCGACATCATCGAGGCCGACCCGGAGCGCGCCGTGGACACCACCACGCCGGAGTTCCGGCGCTGCGTCGAGCTGGCGATCGACATGAAGGCCCGCGTCGTGTCCGACGACTTCCGCGAGGCGGGACAGCGCGAGATCCTCAACTACGGCCACACGCTGGGGCACGCGATCGAGCACGCTGAGCGCTACCGCTGGCGGCACGGGGCGGCGATCTCGGTCGGCATGCTCTTCGCCGCGGAGCTGTCGCGGCTCGCCGGCCGCCTGCCCGACGATGCCGCCGCGCGTCACCGCAGCGTCCTGGAGTCCCTGGGACTGCCCACCTCCTACCGCGCCGGGGCGTGGCCGTCCCTGCTGGCCACCATGCAGCGCGACAAGAAGAGCCGGGGCGGCATGCTCCGCTTCATCGTGCTCGACGACATCGCCAAGCCCACCGTCCTGCAGGCTCCCGACGAGTCGCTGCTCTTCGCCGCCTACCAGGAGGTCG
>JBEBWQ010000101.1:0-8184 GCA_040392075.1 Microbacterium sp. | reverse complement strand
GTGTAGCTGGTGTAGTACTTGAACGCGCCGAGGAAGGTCTCGAAGCGGAACTTCGCCGCGTACGCGCGGTCGTTCAGCTGCTGGATGAACTCGAGCGGGTACTTCTCGATCACCGTCGGGTCGTAGTACTCCTTCTCCACCAGGTACTCGAGGCGCTCCTCGAGCGAGTGGAAGAAGACGGTGTTCTGGTTCACATGCTGCAGGAAGTACTCCCGCGCGGCGCGCTTGTCGGCGCCGAACTGGATCTTCCCGTCGGCGTCGTACAGGTTCAGCATGGCGTTGAGGGCGTGATAGTCCATGCCCTCGTATGCGGGGTTGTGCTTGAAGTCCACCGCGGTGCTCACAGCTGTCTCCACCATCGTTCCAATCCGTGGCTCACGCGATCCACATCATCCGGGGTGCCGAACAGCTCCAGTCGGTACAAGTGCGGCACCCGGCACTTGCGGCTGATGATCTCTCCGGCCAGGCAGTACGCCTCGCCGAAGTTGGTGTTGCCCGCGGAGATCACTCCGCGGATGTTGCGCCGATTGCGCTCGTCGTTGAGGAACCGGACGACCTGCTTGGGGACCGCGCCCTTCTCCTCCCCCGCGCCCTGTCCCCCGCCGTAGGTGGGGGTGACCAGGACGAAGGGCTGATCGACGACGAGCGGCTCCTCGCCCCTGTGCAGGGGGATGCGGACCGCAGGATAACCTTCCCGGTCCGTGAGCTTCTCGACGAAGCGCGCGGTGTTCCCGGAGACGCTCGAGAAGTAGACCAGGAGCGGGGCGGAGGTGGCCGTGGCGGGCATTCCCTCACCTTCTCTCGTGTTCCCTTGCGGAGCAGTCCACGGATCGGCGTCAGATCGATGAGTGCTGAGCCGAGGAGAGGCCGAGCCGCTCAGGCCCGGCCCCGCCGAAAGGTCAGACCAGACGGGCGGCGAGCTCGTCGATCTTGTCGGGACGGAAGCCCGACCAGTGGTCCTCTTCGGTGACGACGACGGGGGCCTGCATGTAGCCGAGGGCCTTGACCTGCTCCAGGGCCGTGGGGTCCTCGGAGAGGTCGTGGATCTCGTATTCGATCCCCTTCGCGTCCAGGGCCCGGTAGGTCGCGTTGCACTGCACGCACGAAGGCTTGGTGTAGACCGTGATGGACATGATCTGTCTTCTTCCCTGTCAGTTCCCGGATTTCCCGAGCGGAACGCCGCCGGGACTTCGATACTACATCTTGTGGTGACCCCTGCGGGAGAACACAAGGGATAGTAGTTACAACGCTGTAGTTTTCCACCGCATTCCACCGATTCCGCACAGGTTCTCCACCGATTCCTCCACAGGCCGGCCTCCGCGCGGAGGACGCCGGAAGCGCGGGAAACCGCCCTCCCGCCGATGATCCGATCGCCCTGTCCACAGTTCAGGACGCTATCGGGGACCTCCGACATCCGATGGGCTGTGGATAACCTTCTCGGCGTGTCGCGACGCGGCGCCCCACGCCTCCGGCATGCCCCAGAACAGGCGACTCGCCCGAGAACAGGTGGATCCCGCCGAATCCGTCCTGATCTCGGGCGAATGACCTGATCTCGGGCGAGGTCCGGAGCCGGAAGAAGAAGGGCCGCCGGCCAGAGGAGGGGCGGCCGGAACACGGCCGGCAGCACCTCGGAGCCGGGCGAACGAGGCCGAGAAAAGGGTGCCGAGAAAAACAGCCCAGGCAGAAGAGACAGCTGCGACAGAAGAGGCAAAGGAAAAGCCGGGCCGCAAGAACGCCTCTCGGCGGAAGGCCGCTCGCAGCGGCAGAATTTTGGAGCCCGGGGTTATGCGGCCCGGCCGATACAGTGTAACGCCCCGCGGAGGGGAGTATTCCCTGCGCCCGCCCTCTCCGGGCTCCTCTCCGAGCCGGACCGCCCTTCCTGCCCGCGCGGGAGCCGCTGCGGCATCTAGGCTCGGAACATGACCTGGCGCTTCGCTCTGCTGCTCGATCCCGCCCCGGCCGAGGTCGAGCGCGAGGACTACCGCGACTCCTTCCGCGCCGTGGACGCCTCCGCCCCCGCGTTGCGCGTGGGCGAGCTGAGCACCCAGCGCGGCGACGGGGTCTTCGAGACGATCGGCGTCGTCGACGGCCATCCGCAGGAGGTCGCCGCGCACCTGGAACGGCTGGCGCACTCCGCGGCGCTGTGCGACCTGCCCGCCCCGAACCTCGCCCAGTGGCGTCAGGCGATCGCGTCCGCCGCGGCGCACTGCCCTCGCGCGGGTTCCGGCGAGCCGGTCGTCGAGTCCTCGATCAAGCTCATCCTCAGCCGCGGCGAGGACGGCGGACCGGCGCCCACCGCGTGGGTCACGGCCACCTCCGTCGGCGACTTCTCCGCGATCCGCTCCGACGGGACCCGCGCGGTGACCCTGGATCGCGGCCTCGACAGCCGCGCCGCCGAGCGCGCCCCCTGGCTCCTGCTCGGCGCGAAGACCCTCTCCTACGCGCCGAACATGGCCGCGCTCCGGGAGGCACGGCGCCGCGGCGTGGAGGACGCGCTCTACGTCTCCTCCGACGGCATCGTCCTCGAGGCCCCGACCGCCTCCGTCATCCTCCGCCGGGGGGACGGCTTCGTCACGCCGGCCCCGGCGAGCGGCATCCTGCACGGCACCACCCAGCTGAGCGTCTTCTCCTACCTGGAGGAGCGCGGGTTCGACACGGCGTACGCCGAGATCCCCGTGGCGGAGCTGGCGCAGGTGGAGAACCTCTGGCTGGTCTCCAGCATCCGGCTCGCCGCGCCCGTGCGCGAGCTGGACGGGCGTCCGCTCGCGGTCGACCGGGAGCTCACCGGCGCGATCAACGCCTACCTGCTCTCGCCGCGGGACTGACCCCGGGCCGAGGACCGTCCCCGCGAGCGGGACCGCCCTCTCCCCCGCGGACCGGGACGCCGGCTCGTCGGCCACCGACCCGGACAGCATAGGGTCGATCCGAAATACCCCTGGGGGTATAAACTGTCCCCATGGCTACCATCGAGATCACCGAGACCACGCTGGAAGAGACGATCACCGGCAACGACATCGTGCTGCTGGACTTCTGGGCCGCCTGGTGCGGCCCGTGCCGCGCCTTCGGGCCGGTCTTCGAGAAGGCCTCCGAAGAGCACCCCGACATCGTGTTCGGCAAGATCGACACGGAGGCCGAGCAGGCCCTCGCCGCAGGCTTCCAGATCACCTCCATCCCCACACTCATGGCGTTCCGCGACGGGATCGGGGTCTTCGCCCAGCCGGGCGCCCTCGCCCAGCCGCAGCTGGAGCAGCTGATCGCGGGGGTCCGCGGCCTGGACATGGACCAGGTGCGCGCCTCCGTCGCCGCACAGCAGGCGGAGCGGACGCCGCAGGCGGAAGGATGAGGATCGTCATCGTCGGCGGAGTCGCCGGGGGGATGAGCTGCGCCGCCCGTGCCCGGCGGCGCGACGAGGCCGCCGAGATCGTCGTGCTGGAGCGCGGCGACCACGTCTCCTTCGCGAACTGCGGCCTCCCCTATTACGTGGACGGCGAGATCACCGACTCCGACGCCCTGCTGGTCCAGACGCCCGAGAAGCTGAAGGCGTCGCTCGACCTCGACGTCCGCGTCCGGCACGAGGTGGTGGGCCTGGACACGACCGGCCGTACGGTGACCGTCCGCACCACGGAGGGCGAGCAGACCCTCCGCTACGACGCACTGGTGCTCTCCCCCGGCGCTCGCGCAGTCCGTCCGGACATCCCGGGCATCGACTCGCCGCGCGTGCGCACCCTCCGCACCGTCGACGACGCGCTGACCCTGCGCGAGCGGGTCGTGAGCGGCGCCCGGCGCGCCGTGGTCCTGGGCGGAGGGTTCATCGGCCTCGAGGCCGCCGAGGTGCTGACCCGCGCAGGTCTGCGCACGAGCATCGTGGAGGCGGCGGAGCACGTGCTCCCGCCCCTGGACGACGAGCAGGCCTGGCCGGTCTCGCAGGAGCTCTCCCGGCTGGGCATCGCCGTCCACGCCGGCATCGCCGCGACCGAGATCCTCACCGGGCCCGATCACGACACCGTGGTCCTTGCGGACGGCTCCCGCATCGATGCCGAGCTGATCGTGCTCTCGGTCGGCATCCGGCCCGATACGGCCGTGTTCGAGGCCGCCGGCATCGCGTGCGAGCGTGGCGCGATCATCGTCGACGAGCACGGCCGCACCTCCGCCCCCGGAGTCTGGGCGGTCGGGGACGCGACCCTCAGCACCGACCCGATCACGGGCGTCCGGCGCCCGGTGGCGCTCGCGGGTCCCGCCAATCGCGCCGGCCGCCTGGTCGCCGACCACATCGCCGATCCGGGGACCGCCCGCCCCGTCCCCGCTCCGCTGGGCACGGCGATCGTGCGCGTGGGCGAGCTCACCGTGGCGATGACCGGGGCGAACCGCCGCTCGCTCATCGACGCCGGCATCGATCACCGCACGCTCCACCTGCACCCGCCTCAGCACGCCGGCTACTTCCCCGGCGCCGCCCCGATGCGCATCGTGGTGCACCTGGGCGCTGCCGACGGGAGGATCCTGGGGGCGCAGATCGTCGGTCCCGACGGGGTCGACAAGCGGATCGACGTGATCGCCACCGCGATGCGGGGCGGGCTCACGGTGCCCGACCTCATCGATCTCGATCTGGCGTACGCGCCGCCCTACGGCGCGGCGAAGGACCCGGTGAACCTCGTGGGGATGCTCGGCGAGGACGTGCTCGACGGCTCCCTGGCGCTCTGGGACGCCCATGATCTGGCGGCCGTCCGGGACGGCGCCCTCGTGCTCGACGTACGCACCGCCGGTGAGGTGGCCCAGGGGATGCTCCCGGACGCGCTGCACATCCCGCACACCGAGCTGCGCGATCGCCTCGACGAAATCCGCGAGGCCGCCGCGGGACGCCCGGTCCGGGTGATGTGCCAGTCGGGCGTGCGCTCGGCCATCGCCCATCGCGTGCTCGCCCACGCCGGCTTCGACTCGGCGTCGCTCTCCGGCGGCATGCTCACCCTCCGGGCGGTGCTCGGCGGGCGCGCCGACGATCTGCTGGAGGCACGATGACCACCGACGACGACGCGCAGCGCCGCATCCTCAACCGGCTCAAGCGCGCCCGCGGGCAGCTGGACGGCGTGATCGCCGCGGCCGAGGGCGGCGGGTCCTGTCGCGACGTCCTGACCCAGCTCTCGGCGGTGACGCACGCGCTGGATCGGGCCGGGTTCGCCATCGTCGCCTCGGCGATGGCCGACTGCGTCGCCGAGCCCGACCCGGAGAAGAACCGCGAGGGCATGACCGCCGCCGAGCTGGAGAAGCTCTTCCTCGCCCTCGCCTGATCCCGCGCGGCGCCGGCTCGCGTCCGCCCCGTCCCCGCGGGCGGCCACCGCGTGGCGGGGGATCCCCGCGCCCGCGAACCTCCCGCCCGATGCCCGGGCCGGCGTGGGCGCCGCCATCAGACGGGCGACCTCAGCCCAGCAGCACCATCACCAGGAACAGGATCGGCACGCAGCCGATCGTCGTGATGAAGATCGTGTCCCGAGAGATGACCTCTCCCACGCGGTAGCGCTGCGCGGTGTTGAACACGTTCTGCGCCGAGGGAAGAGCCGCCAGCACCACGACCACGAGCACCTCGTGCGCGCTGAGCCCGAAGACGAACTGCGCGAGCACCCACGCCACGAGCGGCATGCCGAAGAGCTTCAATGCGCTGGCCAGCAGGATGTCGGGACGACGGGCCGAGGGTGCGAGCACCCGCTGACCGTACAGGGAGATGCCATAGCTGATGAGGAGGATCGGCACGCAGGCGTTCGCGATCAGCCGCGCCGGTTCCATGATGATCGCCGGCACGTCGACCTGCAGCACCGACATGAGGGTGCCGGCCGCCGCACCGATGATGATGGGGTTGGAGAGGGCCCGGACGACCGTGCGCAGCAGCGACGCCTGCCGGTTGGTGGAGATGTCCATGATGAGCAGCGTCGCCGGGGTGAGCACCAGCAGCTGCATGAGGATCACCGGCGCGGGGTAGGCCGCGCTGCCGAGCAGGTAGAGCGAGAGCGGGATGCCGATGTTGTTGGAGTTGACCTGCCCTGCCGCCATGGCGCCGATCCAGGTCTCGGTGAACGGCCGCCGCCACAGGAAGCGGGAGATCAGGGCGAAGATCAGCAGCATGACGCCGGTGGCGAGGGCGGAGACCACCAGCAGCCCGGAGAAGAGCATCCGCGCATCGGCCTCGGACAGCACGACGAACATCAGGAAGGGCGAGAGGACGAAGAAGACCAGCCGGCTGAGGACCGGTCCGGCCTGCTCCCCGAGCAGGTCGATCCGCCCGATCACGTACCCGACGACGATGGCGAGCCCGACGACGGCGAATCCGATGAGAGTGTCGAGCACCGACCCAGCCTAGCCCGCCGCAACGGGGGACTCGTTCGCACCGACCTCGCCCCTTCCGGAGCCGGCGGCGACGCGACGCCCTCCGGATCCCGGGCTACACCGGGATGATCGCGTGCGCGATCGAGAAGATCGCAAGACCCGCGAGCGCACCCACCACCGTGCCGTTCAGGCGGATGTACTGCAGATCGCGTCCCACCATGAGCTCGATCTTCTCGGTCGTCTCGGCCGGGTCCCACTTCTCCACGGTGTCGGTGATGACGGAGGCGATGTCGTGCCGGTAGCGCTCGACGAGGAACACCGCGGTGTCGGTCACCCAGCGCTCGACGCGCTGCTGCAGGGCGGGCTCCGTGCTCAGCCGCTCGCCGACCTCACGAAGGGCGGCGGCGGCCCGGCGGCGCAGCGGGCTGTCCGGATCGGCGAGGGCCGTGAGGAGACCTGCCTTCGCGGTGTGCCACGCCTGGGCGGCGAGGGCCGCGACCCGGGGCGAGTCGAAGACCGCGGCCTTCGCGCTCTCGAGCTTGCGTCGCGTCGCGTCGTCGTGCTGCAGGTTGTCGGCCAGCCGGGCGAGATAGCCGTCCAGCGCGGCACGAGCGGGGTGGGACGGGTCGGCCTGGACCGCGTGCACGAAGCGCTGAGCCTCGTGGTAGACGGTGTCGTCCACGAACCGGTGGGCGAGCTTCGGCACCCAGCCGGGGAGCCGGCGGGAGACGAGGCCCTCGAAGGCGGGTGCGTTGTTGTCGAGCCAGACGGCGATCGAGTCCACGGCGAGGTCGACGGCGCCATGGTGCGCGTCGGCCCGGACGATCCGCTCCAGCCAGGCGCCGGCCTGCGGACCCCACTCCGGGTCGATGAGGTGCTCGCGGGCGAGGTCGCCGATGAGGGACTGCACCTCGTCGTCGCTGAGCGCCCGCAGCACCGCCTGCGCGAGGGCGGCGCCCTCCGCGGCGACCCGCTCGGCATGCTCCTCCTCCCGCAGCCACTCACCGGCCCTGCGGGCAAGGCCCGCCCCCGCGAGCTTGGCACGCACGACGTCGCCCGCGAGGAAGTTGGTCTCCACGAACTCGCCGAGCGTGCGCCCGATCTCGTCCTTGCGCGTGGGGATGATCGCGGTGTGCGGGATGGGCAGGCCGAGCGGCCGGCGGAACAGCGCCGTGACGGCGAACCAGTCCGCGAGCGCGCCGACCATGCCGCCCTCGGCCGCCGCCCGCACATAGGCCAGCGCGGGGACGCGTCCCTGCAGCCAGAACGAGACGACGAAGGCCGCCGCCATGGCCAGCAGCGCCCCCAGCGCGACGGCCTTCATCCGGCGCAGCGCGCGACGGCGCTCCTGATCGGCCGGGGAGAGGAGGTGCGTCGGGGTCGGCATGGGCTTCATCCTCGCATGCACCTGCGACACCCGCCCGCCCCTCGGCGTCCGTCCCTCCCCGCTCCCAGCCGGGCGCGATAGCCTGGCGGCGTGATCGAAGACATCCAGAAGCGCGCACTGCACCGCACCCGCATCCTCGAGGGTCAGGTGCGCGGCATCGCCCGGATGATCGAGAACGAGGAGTACTGCATGGACATCATCACGCAGTCCCGCGCGGTGCAGCGCTCCCTGGAGTCGCTGAACCGGCTCCTGCTGGAGAACCATCTGCGCACGCACGTCACGCACATGTTCGAGCACGGCGGCGAGCAGCGCGATCAGGCGGTGGGAGAGCTCCTCAAGGCCTTCGACTTCGACTCGAAGTGAGCCGGCACGCACAGAGACGGCTCTGAGAACAGGCGGCTGCGCCGAGAACAGGCCGTTCCGTGTCAGATCATCCTGATCTCGGGCGAACAGCCCGATCCCGGGCTCCGAGCGAACCGACTCTC
>JBEBWQ010000100.1:0-8198 GCA_040392075.1 Microbacterium sp. | reverse complement strand
CTCTCCGCACAGCCGCTCACCGCAGCGGCCCGAGCCAGTACGCGGCCGCCGTGCTGTGCGCGGACTCGGGGTCGGAGGGGTGGAACGCCCCGGCCAGCACGTCACGGGAGAGCCGGGACAGCTCGGCGGAGGAGAAGTAGGAGCCGCCGCCGCTCGCGAGCATCGCCTCGGTCACGACCCGGCGCGCCGTCTCGGTCGCCCGGTGCTTCACCCCGGAGAGCAGCGTGAACCATCGGGACCCGTGGTCCACGCGCGCATCGACGTGCTCCGCGAGGGCGGCGATCTGCGGGGGCAGGGCGTCGTAGGCCAGTCCCATCGCCGCGATCCGGTGACGGATGTCGGGGTCCTGGTCGAGGGTCTCGCCGGTGCGCCGGGAGCGTCGCGTCCGTGCCGACTCCACGGCGAGATCGAGCGCACGCCGCGCCATCCCGGTGTAGACCGAGGCGAGCAGCAGCTCGAACACGGCGAAGATCCCGAAGATCAGCGGGTCGGCGCTCGGCCCCGGGTCGATCCGCCGCACGACGCGGTCCGGCGGGGCGACGGCGCCGTGCAGTCGCGTCGTCCGGCTCTGCGTCCCGCGCATCCCGAGGGTGTCCCAGTCGTCCTCGGTGACCACCGCGTCGCTCCGGTCGAGGAAGGCGAAGACGAGCTTCGGCGCGTCGGGAGAGGTGGTGTCGAGCCCGTGCAGACCCAGCCGCGTCCACACCGGGGCGAGGGAGGTGAACACCTTCGTGCCGGTGAAGGCGTAGCCGCCGTCCTCCTGCGGGACGGCCTCGGTGCCGCTGTCGAAGAGGACGAGGTCGTTGCCCGCCTCGCTGATGCCGAAGGCGAAGACCTCGCCGGCCGCGGCGCCGTCCTGCACGAAGTCCAGGCCCGGCACGCCCCGCTCCCCCAGCACCCGGGCGACGCCCGTCCACACCAGATGCATGTTGACCGCGAGCGCGGTCGCGGGAGCCGCCTCCGCGAGGCGCTGCTGCAGCACCGTCGCCGCGGCGAGGCCGAGGCCGGCTCCCCCGCGCTCGACGGGAACGAGGATGCGGAGGTACCCGGCCTCGCGCAGGTCGTCGAGGTCCTCCTGGGGGAAGACGTTGCGCCGGTCGACGTCCGCGGCCCGGTCACGGATACTGGCGAGCAGCTCGTCGGGGAGGAACGCTGCAGGATCGAAGGCGGCCATGCTGCCAGCCTAGGGTCGCCCGCGCAGGTCGTCTCCGGGTCTCTGCGTCGCGAAGCATCGAGATCCCCCGGACGTTCCGGTGCCGTGCGCCGGAGGATCGTGGCAGAGACGGCCCCGCTGACGGGCTCAGACGAGGGCGCCGCGCCGCCAGAGACCCGCGGCGGCGGACAGATCGGCCGCGTAGGTGCTGAGCCGCAGCGCCCGGTGGGTGAGCTCGGTGGCGCGCTCCGGTTCGGTCGTCTCATAATCGTCGGCCTGATGGGTCGCACCGGACGCCTGCACCCGACAGAAGGCCGCCGCCCGCTCCAGCGCCACGGCGAAGTCGCCGGAGAAGATCCCGTGGAGGATCGTGTCGATGAGCGCCGTCAGCTCCGCAGGGCTCGCCGGCACGGGCGCCCCCGCGACCGCCACGTCGGCGGAGGGCAGCTCCACCCGTCCGCGCTCGTAGAGCAGGGCGGAGGTGCCGGGGTCCGCGTCGATGGCCAGCTGCAGCAGGTACAGCCGCCACAGGGTCCCGGGGAGCGAGCGCGCAGCCGCCCGCGACCACAGCTCGGCGATGTCGTCGATCCCGTTCTCCCGCGCGAAGGCCACCAGCCGCTCCGTGCTGCGCCCGCTCGCGTCCGCCCGGGCGCGCCCCAGGAGCGCGGCCGCAGTGGCGTGCGCGATGCGCGTCTCCTCAGCCGGGTCCGCGGTGCCCACGAGCTGGTCGAAGGCGCCGTTGGGCCGGCGGACCGGGCGGGAGAACGAAGCGGGCATCGCCCCAGGCTACGCCTCTCCGCCGGCACAGGACCCCCGGTTCCGGCCTCTAGACTGGATGGACGGGCCTCTAGCTCAGTTGGCAGAGCATCGGACTTTTAATCCGCGGGTCGTGGGTTCGAGCCCCACGGGGCCCACCACGGATCCCGGAGTGGAACCGCTGGCAGGGAGGATGCCGGTGAGGCTTTCCCGGTTCTCCGGACAAGAGCCGCACCCGGAAGCTGCACCGTCCCCTCGAAGCGGCAGCGTGCGGGGTTGTCACAGCAACGGCAATAGCAGGTGTCGCCCCTGCGGGACTTTTGAGGACGGCCCGAAGGTTGATATCAGTCATGAGAAGAGACCGCATGCCGGACCAGGAGTATGCGGCAGATGTGACGTGACGGCGGACACTCCCCTCCACATGGGAGACACCGGTCCTTCTGCGACCCGCACCGATCTTTTCTCGACGCCGTGGACGCACGCGGCTGACAGGCCGTGTCCGCCTCGCGCTCGACCACGTAGACATCTCGACCACGTAGACATAAGGAGCATTCACCTCATGGCGACGTCCTCACTGTGGCAGCCCTTCGCGCTGGGCCGTCTTCGGCTCACGCACCGGCTCGCGCTCGCGCCGATGACCCGTCACCGGGCCAAGGCCGACGGCACCCCGGGCGAACTGGCCGCCGAGTACTACGCGCAACGCGCCTCCCTCGGGCTGATCATCACCGAAGGCACCCAGCCCTGCGCCGATGGACAAGGGTACACGAACACCCCCGGCATCTACACCCCCGAACACATCGAAGGCTGGCGAGAGGTCGCAGAGGCCGTGCACGAGCACGGGGGCTACCTGTTCATCCAGCTCATGCACGTGGGACGGGTCTCCCATCCGGACAATACCCCGCACCACCGCCAGCCCGTCGCCCCCTCCGCGGTCTCCGCTGAAGAGGAGATCCGCACTCCGACCGGGAAGCAGCGGACACCGATCCCGCGCGAACTGCGCACCGATGAGATCCGGACCGTGATCGACGAGTTCCGTCATGCGGCTGCCTCGGCAATCGCAGCCGGTGCCGACGGCGTGGAGATCCACGCCGCGAACGGGTACCTGCTGCACCAGTTCCTCTCCCCGAACACCAACCACCGCACCGACGCGTACGGCGGATCAGTGCAGAACCGGGCACGATTCGTGGTCGACGTCGCCCGTGCTGTCGCTGAGGAGATCGGTGCCGACCGCACCGGCATCCGCATCTCCCCGGCGTTCCCGCTCGGCGGGCTCGATGAGGGGGACACGGATGCGGTGCGTGCGCAGTACCGCTTCCTCGTCGGGGAGCTCGCGCGGCTGAACCTGGCCTATCTGCATGTGCGTCACCTCGGGGATGACGAACTGCTGCGCTCCATCCGTGATCTCTGGCCGACCGCCGTTCTGACGGTCCGGCACGGGCGTGTACGAGAGCAGATCGCAGCCGATATCGACGCCGGGCTTGCGGACATCGCCCCCCTGGGCCGGTTCGCTCTGGCCAACCCCGATGTCGTCGACCGATTGCGCGAGGACACCCCGTTCAACGACATCGACCCGGACACGATCTACGAAGGCGGAGCCGCGGGATACACCGACTACCCGGCCCTCACCCGATCTCGAACACGATGAGCCGCAGGATGCGGGCACGGTGAACCGCCTCGGGGCCTGCCGTCAGCGCTCCCGCGCTCTTCTCGCCACCTGGATCGCCGGTCTCCTCACCGCTGCACCGCCGCTCCCCTCACGCGGTCCCGCGGAAGCGCGGGTGGAAGAGGACGAAGACCGCGACGATCCCCATGACCGCGGCCCCGAGGATGACCGGGAGCGGCGCCCACAGGCCGTAGAGCGCGGTGCCCAGGGTCGGCGCGATCACGAAGGTGAGGCCGTTGGTCGCCCCGATGAGGCCGGCGAGACCGCCCTGCTCCTCCCGCTGCATGAGCAGAGTGGGCCCTGCGGTGTATCCGGGCATGGCGATGCCCAGTCCCAGCCCGATGAGCAGGATCGCCACCATGAGCAGGATCGCGCCCTCGTCCGGGATCAGAGCGCCGAAGCCGACCAGCGCGACGAGGGAGCCGACGCGCAGCAGGGTCGGCGGCGTCCATCCGCTGCGGGGAACGATGACGGCCTGGGCGAGGACCATGCCGATGCCGGCGGCGAGGAGGGCGGCTCCGGTGAGGAGTCCCGTGGCGCGGGCGTCGAGGCCGAGCCGGTCCTGCACGAGGAAGCCGGTGATGACCTGGATGAAGCCGAGGGCCGTGAACATGCCGAACCCGGCGAGGAGGAACGGCCAGACGCGCGGATCGAGCGGGCTGATCCGCGCCGGCTCCTCGATGAGCTCCGCGCGAGGCTCACGGCGCAGACGGACGGCGAGCAACACGAGCCCGGCCGCCAGCAGGACCGGGATCACGATGAGCGGGGTGAGGAGGCCGGTGGCCGCGAGGACACCGCCGAGGACCGAGCCGGCCACCATGGCGATCCCCTGGACCGCTCCGATCCCGGCCATGCCCTTCACGCGGGTCGCCTCGTCGGAGGTCACATCGGCGATGTAGGCCTGAGCGGTCGGCGGCACGGCGGCGATCGCCGATCCGAATCCGACGCCGCGCAGCAGCACGAACAGCAGGAAAAGCGCGGCGCCGGTGACGATCCCGTTCATGCCGAGCGCGGCGAGCCCGGCGAAGAGCGCCATGGTGACGGTCGCGAGCACGAAGGCCGTGACGAGCACGGGTTTGCGCCCCCACGACTGCGAGCGCCTCCCCCAGAACTGGCTGGTGACGACCACCATGATGGCCGCGGTGCTGATGGTGACCCCGATCTGCCACTCCGCCAGCCCCACCTCACGGGACAGCGGGGCGATGATGGGGTTGAGGGTCATCTGGCCGAGGTACACGAGGAACACCGCGCCGAGCAGGAGCGGAATCTGCGGACGCTGCTCCGTCGCGGTGGGGATCTCAGCGGTCATGCGGTCCTTCTCTCCGCGTCGATCGAGAGGAGCCTCGATGAGAGATTGATAAGGCGAGCCTTTCCTTATTTCTATCACGATGATCCGTCCCTCGACGAGCCCTGTCCGGACCGCCCCCTGTGCCCGTCCGTCATCGCCCCGGCGTTGACGGCGGGCATCCGGCATCGATGAGGCGCGCAGGCGACCCCTCGCCCCGTCATGCCATGTCCCAGGCCCGGGGCGCCCGAGGCCCCTCACCCGCAGAATAGGACCATGCCCTCCTTCCGCGGTCGCACGGCGCTCGTGACCGGTGCGAGCGCGGGGATCGGCGAGGAGATCGCGCGCGCCCTCGCCGCAGAGGGTGCGCAGGTGCTGCTGCCCGTGCGGGATCGCGGACGGGGCGAGGCGGCGGCCGCACGGATCCGCGCGGCCCTGCCGGACGCCCGGGTGAAGGTCCTCGACCTCGACCTCGCGCGGCTCGACTCCGTGCGGGCGCTCTCCGCCGCGCTCGTCGACGCCGGCGACCCCCTCGACCTCCTCGTGCTGAACGCCGGCATCGTACCGCTGGGCGAAGGGCCCCGGCGGATGACGGTCGATGGCGTCGAGCTCGTCTTCCAGACGAACTTCCTCGGGCACGCCGCCCTGGTCCTGGGGATCCTCCCGCTGCTCCGGGGCGGACGCACCCGTCTCGTCGTGCAGTCCAGCCTCGCCGCCGCGCGGGAGCGGTGGCGCGACCGGATGTGGGACGAGGCCTTCGGCCGGCCGGACGCGCGGGCGCGCTATCGCCCGCTTCGGGCCTACCGCTCCTCCAAGCTCGCTCTCGGGCTGTTCGCGGTGGACCTGGCCCGCCGGAGCGCGGCCCGAGACGACGGCCTCACCATCCAGTTCTGCCATCCCGGCATCGCCCCCGGCTCCTCGATCGCCCCGCGGCTGCGGAGCGCTCTTCCCCCGGGCCTGGTCCGATGGGCGTCCGCGCACCTCGGAAACCCGCCCGCCGTCGCCGCGCAGACGGCGATCGCCGCGCTCCGGACCGAGACGCCGAGCCCCCGCCTCTTCGCGCCGTCCGGGCCCTTCGGACTGGCCGGGCCCCCGTGCGAACGCGGCCTGTTCCCTCA
Organism: Microbacterium sp.; assembly: GCA_040392075.1. Classification (GTDB taxonomy): domain Bacteria; phylum Actinomycetota; class Actinomycetes; order Actinomycetales; family Microbacteriaceae; genus Microbacterium. Next base: position 2,223 of record JBEBWQ010000100.1, on the reverse strand, counting down.
CCTCCGCGACGCGGAGGCCGCCGAGGCCGTCTCCGCCCGGACCCGGCACGTCCTGGGCCTCGACCCGACCCCGTGAGCATGGAATCCCATGCCTACCCCTCCTCCCTCTCTTTATCAACCCCCTCCCCGCCTGCCGGGATCCCTGGTCGACTGTGCGGACGACAGGTCCTCGCCCCCGGAGGTTCCCTCATCCCCCACCCTCCGGGGGCATCGCCGGAATCGGATACGGACACCCCGCACGAACCGGGCGGGAGATCGGCGAAAGGCACGACACATGCCGACGACGGCCTCCTCCTCCGATCGGGCTGAATGATGGTCCGGCTGCGGCGCAGCGACCCGCACCGGGCGGGTCTGACCCGGGTCCGGCGCGGGCGCGGCTTCGAGTACCGGGATCTCGACGGCTCGCGGATCGTCGACGGGGAGCTCCTCGCGCGAATACGCGCCCTGGCCATCCCGCCCGCGTGGACCGACGTCTGGATCTGCCCGGACGATGCCGGCCATCTGCAGGCGACCGGCATCGATGACGCAGGCCGGCGGCAGTATCTCTATCACGAGGACTGGCATGCACGTCGCGCGCAGGTGAAGTTCGCCCGTGCGCAGGAGCTCGCCCGCCGGATCCCCGCCGCACGGCGCAGCGTCACCCGCGACCTGCGCACCGAGGGCCCTGCTCCGGAGCGGGTGCTGGCCGGCGCGTTCCGGATGCTCGACACCGGCCTCCTGCGCATCGGATCGACGGGGGCCGCGAGGGATCACGGCACCATCGGCCTGACCACCCTTCGAGGACGTCACGCCGCCGTCCACGAGGGGCGACTCGTCCGCCTCCGCTTCATCGGGAAGAGCGGGCAGCCGTGGTCGCTGGAGCTGGAGGATCCCGATCTGGCCCGTCTGGTGTCGGAGCTGAAGCGCCGGGGGCCGGACGCGCGGCTGCTCGCCTGGCGCGAGCACGCCCGCTGGCACGCGGTGACCCCCGCCGAGATCAACGACGACATCCGCCGGCGCACCGCCATCGACGTCACGGCGAAGGACTTCCGCACCCTCCAGGGGACGATCGTCGCCGCACGCGTGCTCGCGCGGATCGGGCCCGTCCCGACCGCGAGCGGGCGGCGGCGCGCTGCCGCGACGGCCGTCCGCGCCGCCGCCGAGGCGCTCGGCAACACCCCCGCGGTCGCCCGGGCGAGCTATGTCGATCCCCGCCTGTTCGATCTCCACGACCGCGGCGTGATGGTCGATCCCGCACGGCGGATCGAGCCGCAGCTCGTCCGCCTCCTGGGGGGCGCCTGACGCGACGCCGACCCTGTGGACGCTCCGCCTCCGGGATGTCAAGGCCCTTCCGGGGCCGGGCCTCCCGTCCTACCGTCGCCCCATGAGCCAGCTGACAGACCCCAGGACCAAGTACCATGCCGACGGGTTCCCGCCGGAGGACACCGAGCAGCCCGGGCTCACGAGCGAGACGGTGCCCCGGCCCGACCACGGCGAGGACACCTACCGCGGATCCGGCCGCCTGACGGGACGCCGCGCCCTCATCACCGGCGGCGACTCCGGCATCGGCCGGGCGGTCGCCATCGCCTATGCGCGCGAAGGCGCCGACGTCGCCCTCGGCTATCTCGAGGTCGAACACGCCGACGCCGAGGACACGGCCCGCCTTGTCCGCGAGGCGGGCGGGAAGGCCGTCCTCATCCCCGGGGATCTCACCGACGAGGAGCAGTGCGAGCAGACCGTCCGCACCGCGGTGGAGGAGCTCGGCGGGCTGGACATCCTCGTGCTCAACGCCGGCTACCAGAAGGACCGCGAGAGCATCGCCGAGATCTCCACCGAGGAGTTCGACCGGGTGATGAAGACCAACCTCTACGCCTCGTTCTGGCTGACCCGGGCCGCGGTGGAGGAGATGCCTCCGGGAGCCTCCGTCATCGTCACCGCGTCGATCCAGGGGTTCTCGCCGTCCCCGCGGCTGATCGACTACGCGATGACGAAGGCGGCGCTCGTCGCCTTCGTCCAGGCGCTGGCCGAGGAGCAGGGACCGGAGGGGATCCGGGTGAACGGCGTGGCCCCCGGCCCGATCTGGACCCCGTTGATCCCCGCCACCGGATGGCCGGACAGGCTCGGTTCCTTCGGTGCGGACACCCCGCTCGGTCGCGCGGGCCAGCCGGCCGAGCTCGCCGGGGCGTACGTGTACCTGGCCTCGGAGGACGCCTCCTACGTCTCCGGGTCCGTGCTGGCCGTCAC
>JBEBWQ010000099.1:0-8245 GCA_040392075.1 Microbacterium sp. | reverse complement strand
TCTCGGCCCCGTCCTGCTGCGCGGTGTCTCGCGGTTCCGGACGCACGAGCCAGCTCTCATCGGCGGCCAGCTCCACAAGGGCGGTGCGCTGGGCGGCACTGGCCGCCCTCGCCAGCGGTCCGACCTGGGCCTCTGCCGTCGAGCCATCAGCCACCCGCAGCGAACGGACGGCGTCGGCCAGCTGCCCCGCGAAGCGCGCGGAGCGCCCGACCGGGTCGACGAGAATCGCGAGGGCCGCGCCGCGCGGATCTCGGCCGGCGTGCGAGAACGCGCTCTGCACGAGGTCGGCGATGGCCAGGTCGAGGTCCGCGGAGGCGGTCACGACGAGGGACCCCGGACCGCCGGGCGCCGCCAGCATCGGGAGGGCGGGGCGCTCCGCCCGCACACGCTCCGCCGCCCGGCGCGATCGGTCCGTCAGCAGGCGATCGACCGAGGGGTGCGTGCAGAGATACGACAGGAGCGCTGTCTCCCCCGCGGCGATCTCGACGACCGGCAGCAGTCCGCGGGGCGCCCCGGCCTGCCAGAGCGCTTCGGCGACCTGGGCGGCGCTCCGCGACCCCGCCGGCCTCGGACGGGGGCCGGATCCGCCCGCGGCGTCGTCGGCTCCGGCGATCAGCACGGCCCCGGAGCCGGCCGCGAGCACCGCGAGCACCGCCTCCGCCGGGCCGTCGATGGGGGAGCAGGCGACGTCGACGACGGACACCCGCTCGGGAACGAACCGGGCCCCGGGGATCGCGTCGAGCTCGCGTGCCTTCGCGGCGTAGTAGCGGGCGTGGTCGACCGCGCGGGTGACCGCGTCGTCGGCCTCCGCGAAGAGCAGACCGCTCTCGGCGATCGCCGTCTCGATGAGCGCGCCGCGCCTCTCCTCCAGGATGGCGGCGGTGCGCAGCAGGATCTCGGCCCGGTCTGCCGCGGGCTGCGCCCCCCAGGCCGCCGCGTCCTCGCGGATCCGGCCGAGCACGGCGTCGACCTCCGCCTCGGTGGCCAGGAGCGCGGCGACGCCGGCTCCCGCCGTCGATGCGGGCACGGCCGCGAGCACCTCGCGCATCCACTCCCGGTTCGCGGGCAGCGCGGGATCGCTCTCGGCCGCGTTGCGGAAGCCCGGGGCGCCGAAATCGGCGTCGGCCTCCTCGCGCACCGCGTAGACCGCCGTGTCGACGAAGCCGCCGGTCGCCGTCCCCTCGGTGTGCGAGGCGATGCCGAGGACCGCCTGGGTGAGGTCGGCGTCGGACGCCGGCGTCCGCAGGAAGGCGGGACCGACCACCGACTCGTGCACGGGGAGCAGACGGTTCTGCGTCCGGCGCGGCGTCCGGCGCAACGAGGCCTCGGCGGTCCGCTCGATCACCGCCGAGACCTCCGCATCCGTCACGGGGAGCGGCGCGTCGAGGAGGCGCGCGAGGATCTCCTCTGCGGCCGCCTCGCCCCCTCCGGGCAGGATCACCGGCGCGGACAGGACCAGCCGGCTCCGAGAACGGGCTGCCGCTCCGTCCGCGACCGCTCCGCCCCGATCCGGGACCTCGGGCACCGTGGTCTCCTGCGCGCTCTCCCGCGCCGCGCCGTCGTCCCCGGCGCCCGGCGCCCCCTGGGCCAGCTCCACCGCGATCGCGGCCGCGACCGGGTGCCCGAGGGGAAGCTCGATCTCCACGGGAACGCCGCGGGCGCCGCCGAGGACGTGCGCCGCGGCGGCCTCGATCAGACCCGAGCCGGCACTCCGCACGCGCACCGCTGCCGCGAACTCGGGCTGGAGCGCCGCCGACAGGCAGCGCAGGTGGTTGGCCGCGGCATCGAGAGGGGTGTCATAGGCCGCCGGCTTCCATGCGTGCAGCGCCGCCTGCGCGGCATCGTCGCCGAGCCGCGGCGAGGCCAGGAGGCGGACGAGGAGAGGACGGGAGCCGTGCTCCGCCTGGTACGCCGCCCCGGTGAGGAGCTCCCGCAGCGCCGGGAAGGACTCGGGGAGTGCCGTCGGGAGGCTGATGCCCGCGTCCACCCCCTGCAGCGCCGGCTCCTCGAGCAGACGGGTGAGCACGGCGACGGTGAGATCGAGGTCCGCCGCGCTCGTGACGTCCAGCACGAGGCGGGCGCCGTGCTCGGTGAGATCGCGGAGGAGAGGACGCAGGAGATCGATCGCCTCGGCCACCGTCTCCTCGAACGCCCACGGCGCCCGCGGACCGACGAGGTCGGCGACGACGGTGCGCACCTCGCGCACGTCCGGGCGACGCGCCGCCTCGCGCAGCGCGTCGCGGTGCTGCGCGGCGCCACGGTCGCCGAGCACCCGGGGACCGCGCGGGCGCAGGCTGAGACGCGCGGGCAGCGCCTCAGCCCGCGCGATCGCGGCGCCGAGCCGTGCCGGCCGGCCGTCGACGAGGAGCGGGCGCACGAGATCGCGCAGCAGACGGCGGGCGAGCGGGACCGGCGGCGCGGGAAGGACCGGTGCGATGGCTCCGCCGAACCGGAGCGCTCCGCGCTGCGACCAGGAGAGCGCCTCCGGCACCCGATTCGCGACCCGCCGCAGGCCGGCCGCGGCGGTGACGAGACTCTCCGGACGCAGCACTCCGTCGACCGACTCCCGGAGAAAGGCCCGGCCGCCGGGAGCGTCCCGCACCGCCGTGAGGCGCGCGGTCGCCGGATCGGGCGGAGCCGCCGCCCATCTCCGCGCGGTCTCGGCCGTCGCGACGGCGAGCTCGGCGGGGAAGGGGATGACGGGATCGGTCATACGTCGATTCTCCCGGGCCGAGGCTCCCGCCCCGGGGAGGCGCCGCCGTCGGGTTGGATTCCTCCTCCGCCGGTTCCGCGGGTGCCTGTGCGGCGGGTGCCTGTGCCGCGGCTCCCCGGCGCAGGGTCCCTGCGACCGGTCACTCCCACCGGCTCGGCGCCGGCTGTCGCGGCGAGGGGAGCGCCGAGGCCCCGGCCCAGTCGTGCACCCAGGCGGGGACCTCGGGCAGGCCCTCGGGCCGGCCGACGGCGGCGAACAGCTCCTCGTGCGACACGGATCCCCCTGCGCGGCGCAGCATCCGGGCGCGGACCAGGACGCGAGCGTAGACCTCACCGCGCACCACGGCCCTGTGCTCGATCAGGATGGCGCGATCATCATGGCCGATCAGACGGCTCTCCACGGTGAACCGCTGCCACAGGGCCAGGGACTTCCGGAAGGTGATGGTCTCCGCCGCCACGACCGCGTACCACCCGCGTTCGCGCATGGCGTCCAGGAGGCCGGTGCGCACCAGGAGGTCCCAGCGGCCGAGGTCGAACAGCGACAGATAGCGGCCGTTGTTCATGTGCCGGAGCAGGTCGATGTCGGTGGGGAGCGTCATGAGCCGGACGCGCCCGACGCCGGTCGGCTCCGCCGGTCCGCGACGCCGCAGCTGACGTCGCGCACGCAGCATCACGAGGAGGGTTCGCCAGATCACGTTCACGTCACCGAATAGTAGTCATCCGAGACAGAAACGCGAATTCCGTTGTAAGATATCTACAGCACCCCGGGGGGGTGATCTGTCGATTTCACCTCTGCGCGCGGCCCGCGTAGAGTCGCGGCATGAGCTCCCACACACAGACCGAGGTGATCGTCCGCCCCGTCCGCGACGTGGACGCCGAGGCCCTGGGCCGCGTGCACGCCGCCTGCTGGCATCAGACCTACGACCATCTGATCAGCACGGCCGCTCTGGAGGCGGTCTCCCCCAAGCGCCTGGCCGAGCTGTGGACCCACTGGGCCGCTCAGGGCGACGACTACCACATGTTCGCCGCGCTGGCCGATGGCGAGGTCATCGGCTTCGCCGGATCCGGACCCGCCCGCGATGACGACGCCCCGCGCGGCCGCGAGCTGTACTTCATCTACCTGCTCGAGCAGTGGCAGTCCACCGGCACCGGCCAGCGCCTCTTCGACGCCGTCGTCGGGGAGGGCGAGCCGCTCTACCTCTGGGTCGCCGACGACAACCCCCGCGCGCACCGGTTCTACACCCGCAACGGCATGTCGCTGGACGGTGCGACGCACATCGAGCCGTTCCTCGGCGAGGAGCTGACCGAGGTCCGCTTCGTGCGCTGAGGCTTTCATGCGCTGAGGCGCTGCGCCCGCCTCCGCCGCTCACGCAGAGATGCCTCCCCTCTCTGGGAGGCCATCGGCATCTCTGCGCTCGGGCCCGCATCCGTCCGGTCTGCTCGTGCGCACGGCGACCGCGCGCCCTCGAGGATTTCCGTCGCCGTCGCCCCCGGCATCGTCCGCTCCCGAGCGTCGTGCGACACTGCGGGGAAGGAGACCTGCCGACGCTCCGCTCTCAGCGTCCGCTGACGGTGCCGAAGAGTTTCGCGATCGGGGCGATCACCAGCGGCCTGGCGGCGGCCCACCCGAGCGCGATGACCACGAGAGAGGCGAGGAACACCCAGAACCCGGTCCAGCCGGCCGCATCGGTCGACGCGTACATGTGGTTCAGGTTCCGCAGGAACCCGGTCAGCACCACCAACGCGACATGGATCACGATGAAGATCACGAAGTAGATCATCACCGGGAAGTGCACCTTCCGCGCCCACTCGATCGGATACGCCCGCGACAGCCGCTCGGCGTTCTTCGGCCACAGCCCCGACATCCGCACCCCCGTCACGGCCGCAAGCGGGGCGGCGACGAACACCGTCAGGAAGTACATGATCTGCTGCAGGCTGTTGTAGTTGACCCACCCGTTCTCCGTCGGCCAGTCAAACGACACATACTGCAGCAGCGCCGAGAGCGCGTTCGGGAACACCTCCCAGCTCGTCGGCACCAACCGCACCCAGTGCGCGCTGACGAACAGCAGCACCACGAAGATCACACCGTTCACCAGCCAGAGGACATCGAGGGCCTGGTGGAACCAGATCGTCAGACTCACCTTGCCCTGCGCGTCGCGCTTCGGGGTCCAGTAGGCAGTCGGGCGCTTTTCCCTTCTGATCGTGATCCCGGAACGGATGATCAACACCATCAGGAACACGTTGAAGAAGTGCTGCCACCCCACCCAACCCGGAATCCCCACCGGAGCCCACTCGGGCAGGTGATACTCCCCCGGGAACCGCACCAGGAACTCGACCATGAAATCCAGGGTCAGCAACCACCGGACGAACACCACCGCCATCCCCGCCAGCAGCCCCAGACCCGCCGCAGCAAGAAGCAGACCCCCCGCGACCGGATACGTCGGACGCTTCCTGCCCTCCGGGTCCGCGGGACCCGGATCATGACGCGGAGCCACACCCCGCCACACCGTCCGCGGAAACGACAACGGCACAGACACATCACGCACCGCGACCTCACGAGCCGGCGACGCAGGGACCACGACACCCGCCGCCGGGACAGCAGCATCCACGACTGCGGCATCGACCGGCACGGCCTCAGCCACGACCGGCGCAAGACCCTCCGGCGGCCACAGGTCGCCGCCCGGCGTCCGCGGCAACCCACGGCGCACCACCGGGGGCGAAGACGCGGCGAGAACGGCGTCCGGGACCGCCGGCGGCACCGCCGGGGCAGCGACGCTCGCCACGGGGAGCGCCGCCGGAGTCGACGCCTCGGGCACAGGGATCTCCGCCGTTGCAGCCGGCGACATCACCGCATCCGCCATCGGGGCGGCGCCCGCCGGGGGCCAGGCCTCGCCGCCCGGCGTCCGGGGCAGGCCGCGGCGGACAGGCCCGGCAGAGGCTCCTGCCGCGGGGACCGTCGGCACGGCCGTGCCGGACGCGGATACCGAAGAGACAGCGGGGACGTCGTGCGCCACGGGAGCCGGTGCGGCGGGAGAAACCGGAATCGTCGCGGGTGAGCCCTCCGCCGCGGGCGTCGCTGGAGCCACGGCCGCGCTGCGTGCCGCCGCCGTGGGGGGAGCCGCCTCGGTCACGGCCGCCACATCCCTCGCGGTCGTCACCGTTGCGGCGGGAGGCCAGGGCTCTCCCCCGCGGGTCCGGGGCAACCCTCGGCGCACTGCCTGCTCAGCCATACGCCCTACTTGCCTCGGGCCTGCAGCTCGGCGATCACCTGGGGGACGATGGTGAACAGGTCGCCCACCACACCGAAGTCGGCCACATCGAAGATCGGCGCCTCGGCATCCTTGTTGATCGCCACGATCGTCTTAGCCGTCTGCATCCCCGCCCGATGCTGAATCGCCCCCGAGATCCCCACAGCCACATACAACTGCGGAGACACCGACACACCCGTCTGCCCCACCTGATGCGCATACGGCACATACCCCGCATCCACCGCCGCCCGCGACGCACCCACCGCCGCACCCAATGCATCGGCCAGCTCCTCCACCAGCACGAACTTCTCCCTCGAGCCCAGACCCCGACCGCCCGAGACGACCCTCGCCGCACCCCGCAACTCCGGACGCGACGAGACCACCTCCGTCGTCTCGACCTCGCCCGCCGCAGCCGCGACCGCACCGGAGGCGGTGACGGCGAGCTCCTCGACCACCGGCGCCTGGGCGGAGGCACGGGTCTCGATCGCGCCCTGGCGCACCGTGATGATCGGCACGCCGTAGGTCGCCGCGGAGTCGGTGAGATAGGAACCGCCGAACACGGAGTGGTGGGCGAGGACCCCCTCCTCGTCGCGGGAGAGGCCGACGGCATCGATCAGCAGCGCTGCACGAAGACGCACCGCGAGGCGGGCGGCGACGTCGCGCCCGGAGATCGAGTTCGACGCGAGGATCGCGATCGGCGCCACCCGCGAAGCGGCGGCCTGCGCGGCGTCCACGAGCGGCACCGTCAGCGCGCCGCCGTCCACGGCGGCAGTGAGCACGAGCGCCGCACCGGCGGACGCCGCCTGCTCCACGGCGGCCTGCGCCGTGCCGGCGGGGGCGGCCACGAGCGCAACCGGTGTGCCGATCTCGCTGGCCGCGCCGATCAGCCCGGCCGTGCTGCTGGCCGCACCTCCCGCGGGCGTGACATCCACCAGGACCAGAACCGGATTCTCCATGATCACACCAGCCTGTTCTCGACGAGGAACTCCACCAGCCGCGAGGCGGCATCGCCCTCGTCGACGATCTTCACACCGGCCTGTCGGGCCGGCTTCTCCGCGACGCGCGTGAGAATCGCCCGCGGCACGGCCACCGGGTCCGCCGAGACCCCGAGGTCGGCGAGGGAGAGCACCTCCAGCGGCTTCTTCTTCGCCGCCATGATGCCCTTGAAATTGGGGAAGCGCGCCTCCGGCAGCGCCTCGGTCACCGACACCACGGCCGGCAGCGACGCGCTCACCTGCTGGGCCCCGTCATCGGTCGCCCGGGTGCCCGACACGGCATCGGCCGTGATCGTCACCGCGGTCAACGCCGTCAGCTGCGCCATGCCCAGGTGCTCGGCGAGCATCGCGGGGATGACCCCGCCCGAGCCGTCGGTGGAGAGATTGCCGGTGATCACGACGTCGGCCCCGATGCGACGGATGGCCGCTGCCAGCGTCTCGGCGGTGAGGCCGAGGTCCGCACCGCGCAGCTCCTCATCGACGATGTGGACGGCCGAGCCCGCGCCGATCGCCAGGGCCCGGCGGATCGACGAGGTCGCCGTCTCCGGCCCCATCGTGAGCACCACGACCTCTGCATCACCGATCTGCGCGGCCGAGACCAGCGCCACCTCCAAGGCCCGCTCGGTGATCTCGTCGAGTACCACCTCTCCGGCCTCGCGCTCGGCCAGACCGGTCTCCAGGTCCAGCTTCCGGTCCCCGTAGGTATCGGGGACTTCCTTCACCAGGGCGACAATCCTCATCGACGACTCCTTCGGTCCTCACGACAGGACGAGTCTATCGCCCAGGCCGTAATGTAGCCAAAAATGACGAAAATAGGGCCCACATCCCCGAAAAATGATCTTTATGCATACATAGAGCCACCTCAAGCCCGACTCCGGGAGGTCAAGGCGACACCGAGCGGAACAGTATATGATACTTGATTTCATAGTAGGCGGTATTAAGTATCAGTACTGTGCCTGGGAGGCAATCCCGTCGTTGCGAATGACGCCTGTCCGGTCGATCTCATTCATCGGGCCATCACAACGGCGAACTCCATCGCGGTGAGCTTCGCCTTGCCGAGCCCGCTGCCCCCTCCGGTCGTAAGGCTTCTCCAGGCAGACGTCGACACCAGAGTGAGGCCATGAGCCATCGGCCACCCATGAGGCCTCACGTGTCGCTCCACTGACCGGCACACTCTTCCCCCCCCCGCTCCCCCGCAACATCTGGCAGGCTGGAACGGGGAGCCGCCGCCGCGTTGCGGCCATACACGCATCCGCCCCGGGCGGAGCAAGGAGGAACTCCATGGAGATC
>JBEBWQ010000098.1:0-8443 GCA_040392075.1 Microbacterium sp. | reverse complement strand
CTCGGCCTGCGCGCTCTCGCCGTACTTGACCTTGTCGAGCTTGGTGACGCCGTCCACGAGCATCGCGACCTCGTCGCCGAAGACCCCCTGCAGATCGCTCAGCGCGTAGCCGGTGTCCTCGACGGTGTCGTGCAGCAGCGCGGCCGCGATCGCCCGGGGTCCGAGGCCCAGCTCCGCCAGGATCTGCGCCACCGCGAGCGGATGGGTGACGTAGGGCTCCCCGCTCTGCCGGGTCTGCCCCGAATGCTTGTCCTTGGCGACCGCGTAGGCCTGCTCGATGATCGTCAGGTCGCCGCGGGGATGGTTGCCCCGCACCGTGCGGATCAGCGTGTCGAGGTCGTCGTTGCGCGTCGCCCGGGAGAAGATCCGCGGGACGAGTCGGCGCAGACTCGACCCCTGCACCGCACCGTTCGACTCGGCCATGAGCACACCTCCGCTCTGACCATCCTAGGCTCCCGCCGGCCCGCCACCGGACGGGGACGGACAGGGCCTCCGCTCCCCGCCCCGGTGCGAGGGAACGGCGCCAGGACGACGCCGCGGGCCCCCCCCCCGAGGCGCAGCGGACCCGCGGCGTACGGGCAGATCAGACCGTCTGCGCGGCGCGCTCCCGGGCCTTCAGCACACGCTTGTCGCGCGCGGCGATGGCGGGCTCCCGCTCGCGCATGAACGAGTACAGCGGAGCGGCGACGAACAGGGTCGAGTAGGTCGCCACGATGATGCCGACGAAGATCGACAGCGAGATGTCGGTGAGGGTGTCCGCTCCCATCCAGATCGCGCCGATGAAGAGGATCGCGCCCACCGGAAGGGCCGCGACGATCGAGGTGTTGATCGACCGGATGAGGGTCTGGTTCACCGCGAGGTTCACCGACTCCCCGAACAATCGCCCGGTCTGCTCCCCGTCCTCGCTGGTGTTCTCCCGGATCTTGTCGAACACCACGGCGGTGTCGTACAGGGAGTACGCGAGGATCGTGAGGAAGCCGATCACCGCCGCCGGCGAGATCTCGAACCCGGCCAGCGCGTACACGCCCACCGTGATCACCAGCACGTCGAGGAGGCCGATGATCGCCGCCGCCGACATCTTCCAGGTGCGGAAGTACAGCGCGAGGATGAGGAAGGTCAGCGCGAGGAAGATCGCCAGGCCCCAGAGAGCCTGCCGGGTGACGCCCTCACCCCAGGCCGGGCCGATGAAGGAGCTGGTGACCGCCTCGGGCGCGACACCGTAGGCGCCGGCGAGGGCGCCCGCCACCTGCTGGGTCTCGGCCGGGGTCATCTGATCGGTCTGCACCCGCACATCGGTGTTGCCGACGATCACCACCTTGGTGGTCGCCTCCGGCACGATGCCGCGCACGGCCTCGCTCGCCAGGGACTGATCGATGCTCTCCGGCGCCGACACGACGAACTGGGAGCCCCCGGTGAACTCGATCGAGAACTCGATCGGCCGGAAGAACGGGACCAGGACCGTGCCGACCACCAGCGCGATCGCGATGATGAACCACAGCTTCCGCCTGCCGACGAACGGGAACGAGGTCTTGCCGGTGTAGAGGTCGTTGCCGAGCTCAGTCATGGAGCGCATCAGGCGTCCCCTCCCTTTCCGGCGTCACCGGATCTCGTGGCGAGGGCTTCCTCCCGCTTGCGCTCGGCGATCGTCTGGCGGCGCTCCGCCTCCCCGCGGGAGCGCTGGGCGCGAGCCGCCTTGCCCTCCGACGCCGCCGTCACCTCGCGGTACTGCGCGCGGCCGCGGAACACCGCGCCCAGCGCGTTCGGGTCCATGCCCGAGAGCTTGTGCCCCTCGCCGAAGAAGCGGGTGCGGGCGAGCAGTTGCATCACCGGGTGCGTGAAGGCGATGAAGATGTACACGTCGATGATCGTGGTCAGCCCCAGCGTGAAGGCGAAGCCCTTCACCGTGGAGTCGGCGACGATGTAGAGCACGACGGCGGCGAGCACGTTGATCGACTTGGAGATGTAGATCGTCCGCTTCGCCCGGCCCCAGCCGTCCTCGACGGCCGAGACGATGGACTTCCCGTCGCGGAGCTCGTCGCGGATGCGCTCGAAGTACACGATGAACGAGTCCGCGGTGAACCCGATGGCGACGATCAGACCCGCCACGCCCGCGAGCGACAGGCGGTAGTCGATCCGCCAGGCGAGGATGCAGATCAGGATGTAGGTCAGCACCGCCATCACGCCGATGGACGCCATGATCACGAAGCCGAGCGCCCGGTAGCTGATCAGCACCACGTAGAGGCCGACGAGCGCCAGGCCGATGAGGCCCGCGATGAGGCCGATCTGCAGCTGCTGGGTGCCGAGGGTCGCGGAGATCGTGTCGGCGCTCTGCACCTCGAAGCTCAGCGGCAGGGCGCCGAAGCGGAGCTGATCGGCGAGCACCTGGGCGCTCTCCTGCGTGAAGTTGCCGGTGATCGACGGCTGGCCGTTGAGGATGAGTCCCTGCATCTGCGGCGCGGAGATGACCCCGCCGTCCAGCACGAAGGCGAACTGGTCCTGCGGGGAGGGCGCCATGTAGAGCCGCTGGCTGATCTCCCCGAAGACGCGGGTGCCCTGATCGTCGAAACGCAGCTGCACGGCCCACACGCCGCGCTGCGAGTCGCGCCCGGCGGATGCGGTGGTGATGCTCGTGCCGTCCATCTCAGCCGGGCCCAGGAGGTACTTCTGGATGCCGAGCGGATCGCAGGCGATGAGCGGCCGGTCGGCCGGCGCGTTGGCCGGATTGGGATCGGGGTTCGCGCAGTCGAAGGCGAGGAACTCCGCCTCCAGGCGCGGGGTGATCCAGTTCAGGTCGCTCGCGTTGGTCGGCTCCACCGCGGGGGTGGACTCCAGCGTCGGATCGGGCGAGGGGAACGGGGTCGCGTTGCCGTCCTCGCCGACGAAGCTCGTCGCCGCCGCCCCGGTGTAGAGCACCGCGCGCAGCTCCAGCTTGGCGCTCGCCTCGATGCGGGCGCGGGTCTCCTCATCGGCGATCCCGGGGATCGAGACGACGATGTTCCGCCCCCCCTCGGTCGTGATGTCGGCCTCGGCGACGCCGGACGCGTCCACCCGCTGGCGGATGATCGCCGCCGCCTGGTCGAGCTGCTCCTGCGACGGGTTGGCGCCGTCCTCGGTGACCGCGCTGAGGGTGATCTGGGTGCCGCCCTGCAGGTCGAGCGCGAGCTCGGGGGTCCAGGAGCTCCCCTTGAAGACGTAGACGCCGAGGGCGTTGATGCCGAACAGCACGGCCGTCACGATCAGCAGACCCAGCAGCACGCGCCGGGCATGGCGGACGGGGGTGGAGGTTGCCACGAAGGGTCGCTTTCTCTCGGGTGCCGTCACGCGCCGTGAGGACCGGCGCGGATGGTGTCGTGCCGGACCGGCTCAGTTCTTGTCGTCCGCCTCGCGCTGCTCGAGGCGCGCCCGGGTCTCCTCCGGCGTCTCCACGCGCAGCTCGGGCAGCTCCTCGACCAGAGCGGCCTCCTCCGCCGGGTCGTCCTCGAGCTCAGCCACGGGCGAGTCGACGATCCGCAGGATCGCCTGGCTGTGCACCTCGATGACGGTGCCGGGGGCGATCTCGACGAGGGCCGGAGCGTCCAGGTCCTCGGGGTCGAAGGAGACGATCGTGCCGTACAGGCCGCCCTGCAGCAGCACCCGGGCGCCGGGGACGGTCTCGCGGGCCTTCTTCTCCTGCTCGGCCTTCATCGTCTTGGTGCGACGGCGGGTGTTGACGAACATGAACACCAGAAGCAGGGCGAGGACGCCGAAGAGCATGATTTCCATCGGAGGGGTGCCTTTCCAAGAGGGCGCACGCCGGAACCGACGTGGGAGAGCAGGGAAGCCTTCAGCGATTATAGGTCATCGAGTGTTAGGGCACCCTGAGGGTCGGGCAGCCCCAGGTGCGCGTACGCCTCCGGCATCGCGATCCGGCCGCGCGGCGTGCGGCCCAGCAGGCCGATCCGCACGAGGTAGGGCTCGACCACGCTCTCCACCGTCTCGGCCTCTTCGCCGACGGCGACCGCGAGGGTGCTGAGGCCCACGGGGCCGCCGCGGAAGCGACGCACCAGGGCATCGAGGACGGCGCGGTCGAGACGGTCGAGTCCGCGCGCGTCGACGTCGTAGAGGTCCAGGGCCGCCCGCACGTCGCCGAGCGACGCGGCTCCCCCGCCGCCGCCGTGCACGAGGGCGTAGTCGCGCACCCGGCGGAGCAGCCGGTTGGCGATGCGGGGGGTGCCGCGCGAGCGGCGCGCGATCTCGGTCCGCGCGGTGTCGGGCAGCTGCACGCCGAGGACGACCGCCGAGCGCTCGATCACCCGCTCCAGCTCACCGGGCTCGTAGAACTCCAGGTGCCCCGTGAAGCCGAAGCGATCGCGCAGCGGATTGGGCAGAAGGCCGGACCGCGTCGTCGCACCGACGAGCGTGAAGGGGGGCAGCTCGAGCGGGATGCTGGTGGCACCCGCTCCCTTGCCCACCATGATGTCGATGCGGAAGTCCTCCATCGCGAGGTAGAGCATCTCCTCCGCCGAGCGCGGCATCCGGTGGATCTCGTCGATGAAGAGCACCTCGCCCGAGACGAGGCTGGACAGCAGGGCGGCCAGGTCGCCGGCGTGCTGGATCGCCGGACCGCTGGAGAGGCGCAGCGGGCGCTCGCTCTCGTGCGCCACGATCATCGCGAGGGTCGTCTTTCCCAGGCCCGGAGGACCGGCCAGGAGGATGTGGTCCGCGGGCCGCCCCTGCAGCCGCGCCGCCTCGAGCAGCAGCTGCAGCTGACCGCGCACCTTCTGCTGGCCGACGAACTCCTCGAGGCTGTGCGGCCGCAGCGCGCCCTCGACGGCGAGCTCCGCCTCGTCCCACGGCTCGGCCGCGTCGCGCGCCTCAGCCACGGGCGCCCCTTCGCGCGGCGGCGCCGGCGGCCGTTCCGGTGGTCGTGCCCGCGCCGCCGACCGGTCCGAGGGCCGAGAGCGCACGGCGCAGCAGGGCCGACACCGATCCGCGCTCCGCCTCGCCCGCTGCCTCCTCCGCCTGCACAGCCGCCTCGGCGGCCACCTTCTCCGGCCAGCCGAGGCCGACCAGCGCCACGATGAGGTCCGCGGTCACCGATGACGCCGCCGCCCGGGAGGGGGAAGCCGCCGTCGGAGGCTGGATCTTGCCGGTGAGCTGCACCACGATGAGCTTCGCGGTCTTCGGACCGATCCCGGAGACCTTGCGGAAGACCGCGTCGTCGTCATCGGCGACCGCCTGGGCGATCTGCTCGACGGTGAGGTGCGCGAGCACCCCGAGCGCCGACTTCGGGCCGACGCCGGTCACCCCGAGGAGCAGACCGAACACCTCCAGCTCCGCCGGATCGGCGAACCCGTAGAGCGAGAGCGCGTCCTCCCTCACGATGAGGCTGGTGTGCAGTCGGAGGCTCTCCCCCACCCGTGCCGTGTGGGCGACGTCGCCGGGCACCGCGACCTGGAAGCCGACGCCGCCGACCTCGATCACGACCTGGTCCGCCCCGGTGGAGAGGACGGAGCCGCGCAGGGAAGAGATCATGCGGCCAGCCTATCGGATCGTTCGCACATTTGGTCGAGATCGGCGCTCGGCATCCGCCCACGCGCGCTGGGCCGGCGTCAGGGCACCGTCGCCCCCCGGCCCCGCGGCCGGGCCACCGCGCCACGCGTGGCACAGCGCGATG
The DNA here is from genome assembly GCA_040392075.1 of Microbacterium sp. Classification (GTDB taxonomy): domain Bacteria; phylum Actinomycetota; class Actinomycetes; order Actinomycetales; family Microbacteriaceae; genus Microbacterium. The sequence goes on along the minus strand of JBEBWQ010000098.1, from coordinate 2,787 downwards.
GCCAGCGCATCGGCGGCGTCCGCCGGCTGCGGCGGCGCGTCCAGCCGGAGGATGCGCGCGATCATGGTCTGCACCTGCCGCTTGTCCGCCGCGCCGTACCCCGTCACGGCCGCCTTCACCTCGGTGGGCGTGTGGGTCACGGCGGGCAGGCCGGCCTCGGCGGCGACCAGGAGCGCGATGCCGCTGGCCTGGGCCGTGCCCATCACGGTCTGACGGTTCTGCTGCGCGAAGACGCGCTCCACCGCCACGGCGTCCGGACGGTGCTCAGCGATCAGCTCCCGCAGCCCCCGGGCGACGATCGCGAGCCGCTCGGCGATCGGAGCGTCCACCGGGGTGCGGATGACGCCCACGTGCACGAGCGCGGCCCGGCGGGTCCGGTCGACGTCGACGATCCCCACGCCGCACCGGGTGAGGCCGGGGTCGATCCCGAGCACGCGTTGGAGGGAGGTCACCGGATCAGGCTAACCGCGCGCCCCGCCGTCCTCCCGCTCCCGCGCCGGAATGCCGAAGCACCGCCGCGGAGCGCACGGGGATCGGGACGACGGAGCCCGGATCGGGCCGTTCCCGGCCCGATCGTCCGGATCGCGCCCCTGCCGGTCCTTCCCGAGGTCCGAGCGAGCCGGCGCTCCCCGCCGGGTCCCTCAGTCCTCGGCCTCGAGCTGCGCCTGCACCTCGGCGCTGAGATCGACGTTGCTGAACACGTTCTGCACGTCGTCGCTGTCCTCCAGCGCGTCGATGAGCCGGAACACCTTCTTCGCGGTGTCGAGGTCGACCTCGACCTTCAGGTTCGGCACGAACTCCGCATCGGCCGACTCGTAGTCGATGCCGACCTCCTGCAGCGCCGAGCGCACCACGACCAGCTCGGAGGCCTCGGTGATGATCTCGAAGCCCTGCGGGTGCGGCTCGATCTCCTCGGCGCCGGCCTCGAGCGCCGCCATCATGACGTCGTCCTCGGTCGTGCCCTCGCTCGAGACGACGATCACGCCCTTGCGGGTGAAGTTGTACGCGACGCTGCCGGGGTCGGCGAGGTTGCCTCCGTTGCGGCTCAGCGCCGTGCGCACCTCGGCGGCGGCGCGGTTCTTGTTGTCGGTGAGGCACTCGATCATCAGCGCCACGCCACCGGGGCCGTAGCCCTCGTACATGATCGTCAGGTACTCGACCGCCTCGCCTGAGATCCCCGCGCCCCGCTTGATGGCGCGATCGATGTTGTCGTTGGGCACGGAGGTCTTCTTGGCCTTCTGCACCGCGTCGTAGAGCGTCGGGTTGCCGGACAGGTCGGCACCGCCGATCTTCGCCGCGACCTCGATGTTCTTGATGAGCTTGGCGAAGGACTTCGCGCGACGCGAATCGATCACGGCCTTCTTGTGCTTGGTGGTGGCCCACTTGGAATGCCCGGACATATGGCTCCGCTCGTCTTCTCCCCGCGGATCCGCCCGCAGGGCGTCGTCCATTCTAGGAGGTTCACGCGATTCGGCGCAGTCCCCCGCCTCCCAAGAACAGGAGACTCGCCTGAAAACAGGACGATTCACCGCGGATCGACATGATCTCGGGCGAGTCTCCTGTGTCCGGGTCACGCGCTCGCGCGCACCCGTTCCAGGAAGCGGGCGTGGAACCGCGGCTCGCCGGTCATCTCCGGGTGGAAGCTCGTGCCCAGGAGGCTCCCCTGCTCCACCGCGACGATCCGTCCGTCCGGCAGCCGGGAGAGCACGGTCGCCTCCTCCCCCGCCTCCTCGATCACGGGGCCCCGGATGAAGGCCGCGTGCACGGGCTCCGGACCGAGAGCCGGGATCTCCAGGTCGATCTCGAACGACTCGGCCTGGCGCCCGAACGCGTTCCGGCGCACGGTCACGTCCAGCCCGCCGAAGCTCTGCTGACCGGGCGCGGCGTCGCGCACCCGGTCGGCGAGGAGGATGAGCCCGGCGCAGGTGCCGAACATCGGCATGCCCGCGCGGATCGCCGCGCGGATCGGCTCGTCGAGGCCGAAGATGCGGGAGAGCTTGTCGATGACGCCCGACTCGCCGCCCGGCAGCACGAGGCCCTGCACCGTGGCGAGGTCCTCCGGCAGCCGAACAGGGACCGCTTCGGCGCCCAGCCCCGTCAGGGCGGCGAGGTGCTCGCGCACGTCGCCCTGGAGGGCGAGCACGCCGACCCGGAGCCCGGCGCCGACCGCGGTTCCGGCGGAGGGGTTACCAGCCACGCTCGGCGAGGCGGTGCGGCGCGGGCAGGTCGGACACGTTGATGCCGACCATCGCCTCGCCGAGGCCCCGGGAGACCTCGGCGATCGTCTTCGGGTCGTCGAAGCGGGCCGTGGCCTTGACGATCGCCGCGGCCCGGGCGACCGGGTCGCCGGACTTGAAGATGCCCGATCCCACGAACACGCCGTCGGCGCCCAGCTGCATCATCATCGCCGCGTCCGCCGGGGTGGCCACGCCGCCCGCGACGAAGAGCACGACGGGGAGCTTGCCGGTCTCGGCGATCTCCGCGACCAGCTCGTAGGGGGCCTGCAGCTCCTTGGCGGCGACGTACAGCTCGTCCTTCGCCAGCGAGCTCAGCGCCGCGATCTCACCGCGGATCCTGCGGATGTGCTTCATCGCCTCCGAGACGTCGCCGGTGCCCGCCTCGCCCTTCGAGCGGATCATCGCCGCGCCCTCGGTGATCCGGCGCAGCGCCTCGCCGAGGTTCGTCGCACCGCAGACGAAGGGCACGTCGAAGGACCACTTGTCGATGTGGTTCACGTAGTCGGCGGGCGAGAGCACCTCGGACTCGTCGATGTAGTCGACGCCGAGC
>JBEBWQ010000097.1:0-8445 GCA_040392075.1 Microbacterium sp. | reverse complement strand
GACCCCTTGACCCCCAGTCAAGTGCGCTACCAAGCTGCGCCACAGCCCGTTGTTGAGTTGGAGTTGCTCGCGACCGGATGGGTGCGCGGGCAACTCCACTATCTTAGCCGGTCTCCGGAGAGGGCGACGACCACCGCCACGCGCACGGGTTGTCGAGTGTCGGAGGTCCGGCGTAGCGTGCGATGCATGGCGACGATCACGGTGGAGCCGGCCACATCGGACCGGTGGGACGACGTACAGGCCGCGCTCACGGGCGGCGGTGACGGGCGCAGTTGCCAGTGCGCCTGGTGGACGCTGCGCAACGCCGACTTCAATCGGAGTCCGGCGGAGGAGAAGCAGGAGCTGCTCGCCGACGAGATCGCGGCGGGGCCGCCGCCGGGGCTGATCGCCTACGTCGATGGTGCCGCGGCGGGCTGGGTGCGGGTCGGTCCTCGGCCCTCGCAGATGCGCATCGCACGCACCCGCAACATCGTCACCGCCACGCGGGAGCCGCTGGACGACCCGGAGGTCTGGGCGATCACCTGCTTCTCGGTGCGGCGGGAGCATCGCGGGATCGGCGTCACCACCGCGCTGCTCGACGCGGCCGTCGACCATGCCCGCACCGGGGGCGCCCGTGTGGTCGAGGCGTATCCCGTCGACACCGGTGGCGAGAAGCAATCGTCCAACGCCCTCTTCACCGGCGCCCTCCGGCCGTTCCTCGCCGCCGGGTTCCAGGAGGTCGCCGAGCGTCGGCCCGGGCACCCGCTCGTCACGAAAGACCTGCGATGACAGCCGCCTCGCCCGCGAGAGCCACCCGGCCTTCCCGCCTCGACACCGTTGGGTGGGCGTTCCTCCCTTATGCGGTCCTCTCGATCGTGCATGTGGTCGCCCTCGCCACCGGAAGCGACATCGCCGGGCCCACGAAGCTCGGGCTCATGCCCCTGCTCGCACTGCCGGTGGTCGCTGCCACACCACGGCTCCGCCCGCGGACGACCACTCCGCTTCTTCTGGGTGCCGTACTGCTCTCCTGGCTCGGCGACGGAGCCGGGACGTTCTTCCCGGGCGGCCCGGAGCTGCCCCTGATGCTGCTGTTCTTCGGGCTCGCCCACGTCCTCTACATCGTGCTCTTCCTCCGCTATCTCGGCGCAGGAAGAATGCCCTGGTGGGCACTCGTCTACGCGGCCTGGTGGGTCGCGATGATCGCGGTCCTCGGCCCGCACACCGGCGACCTGCTCATCGCCGTCGGCGTCTACGGGCTCATCCTCGGTGGCACCGCGGCGCTCGCCACCCGATGCCACCCGCTCGTCGTCTGGGGCGGAGCGTTCTTCCTCCTCAGCGACACGATTCTCGCCTTCCGGCTCTTCCTCTCCGACGCCATGCCCGCCTGGACCAGCCCCGCGGTGATGGCCACCTACACACTCGGCCAAGGGCTGATCGTCGCCGGAGCCCTCCTCACCCTGCGCCGCAGCAGAAGCGTCACAGGCCAGAAGACCGGCCACGAGCGCGATGATCGTGGTGCGCGCCATCAGCGCCCAGAGAGAATAGGGGGATGAGCGAAACCGTCCGCGTCGACAGCTGGCTCTGGGCAGTGCGCATCTACAAGACCCGCTCCGCAGCCACCACCGCCTGCCGGGCCGGGCACATCCGGGTCAACGGCGAACGCGCCAAAGCGGCACAGCTGGTCCGCCCCGGTGACGAGCTGCGGGTACGCATCGCCGGATTCGACCGCATCCTCGTGGTCCGCCAATCACTCAGCAAACGGGTCGGCGCACCACTCGCCGCCGCAGCGCTGGAAGACCGCACCCCACCCCGGGAACCGATCGCCGTCGCCGGCATGCGCGACCGCGGAGCGGGACGCCCCACCAAACGCGAACGGCGAGAGATCGACCGCCTCCGCGGACGCGACGAGGAATAGACGCGGGATCGTCGGGCGTCTTCCAACCCCGTCATCCGGGAGGTCGTCGCGAGACCTTCCGCTCCCGCCATGACGCCGCGTTTCTCGCCACGGCACCGGAGCTCCACGACTGCGACCAGGGCCTCACCTCCACCTCAGACGAAGAGGCACGCACACGACATGACATGCACGCCGACGGGGTGAAGCCCCCGCACAGAGCAGAGAACGACGAGAGCGGACAAGGCAAAGCGACGGCGCACCATCATCCACGCCCTCGACCGAGAAAGCCGGGAAGGAGGCTCACCGCCAGGACCAGCGCCCCGCCCTCACTCCCCCAACAGCCCGCGCAGCCACCCCGTCGAACGCACTCCAGCTCCCGCACCGGCAACCCGGTCGCGCAGCGCGCGATCGCTGGTCACCACCGTGACCAGCCGCCCTGCGGAGACGAGCCGGGCCGCCTCCGCGACGATCACGTCATCCCCCGACCCGTCCGCCGCGACGACCGAGACCCCGTCGCCCACCGAGGCGACGCCCCGCGCCGCCCCCTCGACCACCAGCACGACCTCCGGATACCAGACCGCCCCGCCGAGCCCCAGCTCCGCGCTCGGCACCGCGAGTCCCTCCAGGCGGTCCCGCAGTCGCGCCGCCGCCCCGGCACGATCGCGCCACCACCCGTCCGGCACCGAGCCCACAACGTTCGCCGCGTCGACCACGATCACCGGCTTCACCGGCAGCAGCAGCCGCAGCTCCGGCCACGACGCCCCGAACCCCGGATGCAGCGGACGGGCGTCGACCTCATCGATCGGGACCCACTCCAGGGCCACGCTCTCCGGGTCGCTGATCACAGGCTCGAACGGCTCCGCCACATCGGCGACCACCGTCGTGTACGACCAGATCTCCAGCTCCAGCACCCGCGCGAACCGGGGGCGCACCGCCCCGTCGGGGATGCCGGCCTCCTCCTGCGCCTCGCGCTGAGCGCCGACCACCGCGGGCTCCCCCTCGTGCAGGGCCCCGCCGGGCAGACCCCAGGTGCCGCCGAAGTGGCTCCAGCCCACCCGGTGCTGCAGCAGGATGCCGCGCTCCGGATCGACGACGAGCAGGCCCGCCGCCCCGAAACGGCCCCAGTACCGCTCCCCCGACTCGGCGACCACCCACGCGTCGCCCGGGTCCCGGGGCCCCTGCGGGCGCCGCGGCTCACCGGGGGCGGGTGGGAGGATCGTCACTCCCCCAGCCTGTCACAACCGGATCGGTTCCGCCCTCGCCGGGCCGCCGCACGGGGACGTGTCGAGGGTCCAGTCGATCGACTCCACCGACTCGTGCAGGACGTCTCCGGACCAGTCGAAGACGCGCACGATCACCTCAGAGGGAAGATCCATGTCGATACGCACCGTCCAGCTGCCCGGCCCCTGACCGACGACGGCCAGTGGCGCCCCGTCCTCGCCCGACGTGCAGACGTCACCCACGCAGAGCTCGATCAGGTCTGCATCCGGATAGGACGGGGTCTCGATGGCGATCCCGTTCACCCAGCCGATGGCCGGACACACCAACGGGGCACACCCCGTCACCGCGACGGCACCCACCAGGGCGACGACGGCGAGAGCAGCAGCCCGACTGCGCATGGCCACTACCGCTGGCGGCGCTCCCGCACCCGCATGTTGACGACGATCGGGGTGCCCTCGAAGTCGTACAGCTCGCGCAGGCGCCGCTGGATGAAACGCCGGTAGCCCGGGTCGAGGAAGCCGGTCGTGAACAGCACGAACGTCGGCGGACGGGTCGCGGCCTGCGTGCCGAAGAGGATGCGCGGCTGCTTGCCGCCCCGCACCGGGTGCGGGTGCTCGGCCACGAGCTCGGTGAGGAAGGCGTTGAACTTGCCGGTGGGAATGCGGCGATCCCAGTTCGCAAGCGCGGTCTCGAGCGCCGGCACGAGCTTGTCGAGGTGCCGCCCGGTCTTCGCCGAGATGTTCACCCGCGGCGCCCACGCGACGTGCGCGAGGTCCTGCTCGATCTCCCGCTCGAGGTAGCGGCGCCGCTCGCGGTCCTCGTACTCCGGCGTGTTCAGCACATCCCACTTGTTGTAGGCGAGGACGAGGGCACGGCCCGACTCCAGCACGAGGTCGATGATGCGCACGTCCTGCTCGCTGATCGACTCGGAGACGTCGAGCACGACGATCGCGACCTCCGCCTTCTCCAGCGCGGCCGAGGTGCGCAGCGACGCGTAGAAGTCCGCCCCCTGCTGCATGTGCACGCGGCGGCGGATGCCGGCGGTGTCGATGAGGCGCCACATCTTCCCGCCCAGCTCCACGACCTCGTCCACCGGGTCGCGGGTGGTGCCGGCGAGGTCGTTGACGACCACGCGCTCTTCGCCTGCGGCCTTGTTCAGCAGCGACGACTTGCCCACGTTCGGGCGCCCCAGGATCGCCACCCGGCGAGGACCGCCGATCTCGTGCGCGGCGACCGCGGAGACCTCCGGCAGCACCTTCAGCACGGCGTCGAGCAGGTCCGCGACGCCCCGGCCGTGGATGGCCGAGACCGGGTGCGGCTCGCCGAGACCCAGGTTCCACAGCGCCGCCGCCTCCGGCTCGTGCCGGGCGTCGTCGACCTTGTTGGCCACGAGGAACACCGGCTTGCCGCTCTTGCGCAGCAGCCTCACCACGTGCTCGTCGGTCGAGGTGGCACCCACCATCGCGTCGACCACGAACAGCACCACGTCGGCGAGGTCGATCGCGACCTCCGCCTGGGCGGCGACGGAGCGGTCGATGCCCTTGGCGTCCGGCTCCCAGCCGCCGGTGTCCACGAGGGAGAAGCGACGGGTGTTCCACTCCGCCTTGTAGGTCACGCGGTCGCGGGTGACGCCCGGGGTGTCCTCCACGACGGCCTCGCGGCGGCCGAGGATCCGGTTGACCAGCGCCGACTTGCCCACGTTCGGGCGACCCACGATCGCCACCACGGGCAGCGCGGGGAGGAACTCGATGCCGTCCTCGCCCCCGGTGAGCCCGGCGAGGAGGGCGGCGTCCTCCTCGTCCAGGTCGTAGTCGGCGAGGGAGGCGCGCAGGGTCTCGGCGCGCTGCTCGGCGAGGTGCTCGTCGACCTCCGCCATCTTCTCGGCGAGGTGGTCGGGACCGCCCTCGTACTCGTCATCATTGGCCATGGGAGGCTCCTCGGCGTCGGTCGATCACCGTGAGGACGGCGTCGATGGTCTGGGCGAAGTCCAGGGCGGTCGAATCGACCACCTCGACTCCGGGTGCGGCGGTGAGGAAGTCCACCACCTGGCTGTCGGAGGCGTCGCGGCGCTGCATCGCCTCGGCGACGGCGGTCGCCGCCGAGCTGTCGGAGGCGTCCAGCTCCTTCGCGCGACGCGCGGCACGCACGACGGGGTCGGCGGTGAGGAGGATGCGCACCGGCGCATCGGGGGCGACGACGGTCGTGATGTCCCGCCCCTCCACCACCACGGCGGGCTCGGCGGCCGCGGCCACCATCGCACGGAACATCCGGTTGACGCGCTCGCGCACCTCCGGCACCCGGGCGACACCGCTGACGGCGGCCGACACCCGGGGCTCGCGGATCGCCGCGGTCACGTCCCTCTCCCCCACCCGCACGGCGCGGTCGTCGGGGTCGAGGCTCTGCCGCAGGTCGAAGTCGTCGAAGGCCCGGAGGACCGCCGCCGCATCATCGGTGTCCGCACCGCCTTCGAGCACGTGCCAGGCGAGGGCGCGGTAGGCCGCTCCCGTGTCGAGGTAGCCGTACCCGCGCTGACGCGCCACCTGCTTCGACACGCTCGACTTTCCGGAGCCGGCCGGGCCGTCGATGGCGATGAAGAACGGTCCCGTCGTGGATGACTCAGTCATTCATGCTCCCCGCGATCCGCCAGCCGCGGGCGGTCAGGCCGTCCACCGCGCCGCGCAGGGCGGCGGGGGTCACGCTGATCTCGGCCAGGCCGAAGGCCGCGCCGGGCGAGTGCTCCAGGCGCAGGTCCTCCACGTTGACCTCCAGCTCGCCCAGCTCGCCGAAGAGACGCCCGAGCTGACCGGGGCGGTCATCCAGCATGACGACGAACTGCTCGAACCGCCGATCCTGACCGTGCTTCCCGGGCAGGCGCTCCACCCCTTCGTTGCCGTGGGTGATGGCCTCGGCCAGCGTCCGTCGCGCCCCCGGCTCACCGGGCGCCCGCAGAGCATGCGACACCTCCGCGAGGTCGGCGGCGAACGCGTCGAGGATCTCGGCCACCGGCTCCGCGTTCGCGCCGAGGATCTGCACCCACAGCGCCGGGTCGCTCGCCGCGATCCGGGTGGTGTCGCGCAGGCCCTGACCGGTCAGGCGCAGCGCGCCCTCCTTCGCCGCCGCGAGACGGCCGGCGAGCAGGCTCGCGATCACCTGCGGCACATGGGAGGTGAGCGCCACCGCGCGGTCGTGCTCCTCCGGGCCCATCTCCAGGGGCATCGCGCCGAGGTCCAGCGCCAGCGCCTCCACCAGGGCGAGGTCGTTCGGCAGGGTCTCCTCGTCACGGCAGACCACCCAGGGCCGGCCGATGAACAGGTCGGCGCGCGCCGAGATCGCCCCGCCGCGCTCGCGTCCGGCCAGCGGGTGGGAGCCGATGTAGCGGGTGAGGTCCACGCCGCGATCGCGCAGCTGCTGCAGCGGCTCGCCCTTCACGCTCGCCACGTCCGTGACGACCGCGCCCGGGAACCGGACGAGCTCCGCCTCGATCACCCGCGCCGTGACGTCCGGCGGCACGGCGACGACGATCAGCTGGGGGTCGTCGCCCTCCGCCTCCTCGCGGCCGGCGCCGTAGTCCACGGCGAGGCGCAGCTGCGCGGGCGAGGTGTCGGCGAGGACCACATCGATGTCCTTCTGCCGGAGGGCGTGACCGATGCTCGCGCCGAGGAGCCCGGCGCCGACGATGCGGACCGTCCCGGACAGACGCGGCGCCACCGGGATCCGCGCATCGCTCGCACGCGTCGTATCGGTCACTGGGGTCTCCTACAGGTCGGCCGGTGCGCCCGCGCCGGAATCCTGGCGCGAAAGAGTCAGCAGCGCACCGCGTTCAATTGTAGTCAGCTCCCTCGTGCGCCCCACCGGGAGAGCACCCAGGTGGAGCGGCCCGAACTGCCGCCGCACCAGTTCCTGCACCGGGTGGCCGACCGCGGCCATCATCCGCCGCACGATCCGGTTGCGTCCCGAGTGCAGGGTGAGCTCCACCAGGCTCGACCCGGACTCGCCCCGGCCGGACGTGTCCAGCAGCCGCGCCCTGTCGGCGGAGATCGGCCCGTCCTCCAGCTCGACGCCCCGGGTGAGCGTGCTGATCGTCTGGGGCGTCACGACGCCGCGCACCCGGGCGATGTACACCTTGGTCACCCCGAAGGACGGGTGCGCGAGCACATGGGCCAGCTCCCCGTCGTTGGTGAGGATGAGCAGGCCGCTGGTGTCGGCGTCCAGCCGCCCCACGTTGTAGAGCCGCTCCGGCCACTCCTCGGTGAAGCGGCGGAGGTCGGGACGGTCCCGCTCGTCCTTCATCGTGCTGACCACGCCGGTGGGCTTGTTCAGCATGACGTAGCGCTTGTCGGGGTCCAGCTGCACGGCGACGCCGTCGACGTCCACGAGGTCGTGCACCGGATCGATCCGGGAGCCGAGCTCGGAGACGACCCGGCCGTTCACCCGCACCCGCCCCTCGACGATGTACTGCTCCGCCACGCGGCGCGAGGCGACGCCCGCGCGGGCGAGCACCTTCTGCAGGCGCTCCCCCTCGGTCCCCTCGCCCGTGGCTCCGGTTCCTGCCTCGCTCATCGCGTTCTCGTCTCCTCTGTTCCCGGGCGTCCGCCCGCCCCGACGGCTCTCCGGCGCAAACGGTCGATGAACCGCGCGCACTCCGGCACTTCCTGACGGGGAGAGGCGTTCATCGCGTGCTCCCCTCGTCGAAGCCGGCGCTCCCGTCGTCGAGCAGCGGCGAGATCGGCGGCAGCTCGTCCAGGGAGATGATGCCGAGATGCGTCAGCAGCGCGTCGGTGGTGCCGTAGTTGATCGCGCCGGTCTCGGCGTCGTGGAACAGCTCGGTGATGAGCCCTCGCGCGAGGAGCGTGCGGACCACCGAGTCGACGTTGACCGCACGGATCGAGGCCACCTGGCTCCGGGTCACCGGCTGCTTGTAGGCGATCACCGCGAGGGTCTCCAGCGCCGCCTGCGAGAGCCGGGCGGGCGCCTGGGAGCCGATGTACTCGGCCACCAGGTCGTCGTGCTCCTCCCGCACGTACAGCCGCCAGCCGCCGCCTACCTCGCGCAGCTCGAAGCCGCGGCGAGGGCCGGTGCCCCGGCCGTCATAGTCGTCCTGCAGCCTCTCCAGGGTCTGCCGCACCGCCGGCACAGGCGCGCCGACGGCCGCGGCGAGCGCGACGAGGCCCAGCGGCTCGTCGAGGATCAGCAGGATCGCCTCCAGGCGCTCGGCGAGCGGCGTGGTCGGCGCAGCCGGCGCCGGGACCCGCCCCTCCTCCACCGGGGGGGCGTCGGTCTCCGTGGTCGTCACGTCATCGGTCATAGTCGGCTCCCAGGGTGGCGAGGTTCTCGTCGGACCAGGTCTCGGC
>JBEBWQ010000096.1:0-8480 GCA_040392075.1 Microbacterium sp. | reverse complement strand
GTCACCGGGGTGCGTCGCGTACTCTTCGATGATCGCCTTCTTGACGTCTGCTTCGAGTGCCATAGAACCGATCCCCTCTCTCTCGTTGCGCGGTGCCTGACGCCGGATGCGCAGGCTCTCTTTCTCCGCGGCCGATCAAACGGCAACCTCAACAGCTTACCAGCCGCTCGACCACGGAGGGCACCGCCCCGTCCGCACCGATCGCGCGTCCCCACCGCTACCGTGGAGTCATGTCAGAGACCACCCGCGTGCTGCGACGGATGCGAGCGCAGGACGCGTACGGCATCGAGCTCTCCGCCGCAGACCGTCGCGTCCTCGAGGCGATCCGCACGATCCGCGAGGCTCCGGGCACGGTCTACACGCGTGAGCTCGCGATTCCGCTGGAGGCGGCGTCGCGCACCCAGGCGCTCACCTTCGCGCACGACGACCAGGTGCTCGAGGCGCTGAACGGCTGGTTCTCCGAGCCCCTCGTGCTCGTGGACCCCACGAGCACGACCTCGATCCCGGGGATGCGGGAGCTGGTGACGAACCCGCGCTACCGGACGTTCACGGATCTCCTCCTCCACCTCGGCACGGCCTCGACCCTGCATCTGCACCCCTCCTCGGTGTCGTACGCGGTCCGCGACGGGCGCGCGGTCGCGACGATCGAGTACCCGGAGCTACAGCTCCCCGGGCGGGCGTGCGACGCCGCCCGAAGCTCGTGGGTGCAGGCGCTGACGGACGTGCACCGGGACCTCTCGTCCGAGGGCGCACCCTCCGTGCCGGTGCTGGCGGGCGAGGCGCTGTCGGCGCGCGTCCGCCCGGGTCCCGGCGGCGATGTCGTCAGCATCGACCTCTCCGACGCCTACGTGCACGATTTCTGCATCGCCGAGCTCCTCCGCTCCGTCGGCGCCGAGAGAGCCCGCGTGGACCTCCGCGCCGGGAACGCGGTCTTCGCCGGGTCCATCGCCGATCTCGGCGATGTCGAGTACGAGGCCCTCGATGCGCATCGCGCCGTCTTCACCGCGGCGGAGGTGTCGTTCGCCGACGCCCTGTTCCACTGCCGGGCCGACGACGACGATCCTGTAGAGCTGCCGATCGTCAACCTGCGCGATGCGCGATTCGCCTCGCCCGGACAGCACATCTCCTTCGACGAGACAACGATCGCCGGCGGCTGCCGCGGCATCACCTTCGAGGACGTGCACGCCGACTCCGCCCGGGTGACCTTCAACCGCGCCCGGTTGAACGACGCCGAAATCGACTTCTACCAGGCGGAGTTCGGCGCGGGGTCGCGGATCGAGTTCATCGAGTCCGATCTGCGTGACACCTCGCTGCGCTTCACCGATGCAGAGTTCGGCGGCTCGCCGGAGGACGACTCCGCCTCGGTCGTGCTGTACCGGGTGAACGCCACCGGCCGGCTGGACTTCGACTTCCGTCGGCTGGGCGAGCTGCTCATCGAGAACAGCGCGATCGGCGGCCCGGCCCGCTTCGCCAACCTGCAGCGGGTGTCGCTCTGGGGCTCGACGTTCTCCGACGGCCCCCTCAGCATCGACCCGGCACCGGCCACCCGGGCCCGGATGGAGATCGCCCGGCGGAAGCTCTGGTTCCTCGATGCGATCGAGAGCGGGCGCACCGATCGCCGGGAGGCCCTGGCCACCGAGTTCGCGATGGTCAAAGAGGTCTTCAACTCGATGGGCGAGTACGAGCTGGAGGACGAGGCCTTCGTCCGGCACATGCGGTACAAGCCGCAGTCGCTCACCGGGCGCGCCGCCTATCAGGTGCTCGACACGATCGGCCGGTTCGGCACGTCGGCCCGCCGGACGGCCGTGTGGCTGATCCTGGTGTGGCTCTTCTGGGTGGTCGTCAACGTGGTGACCCTCGCCCTCTTCCCCGGGCAGTTCGACCTCACGTTCTCCACCGGCTCGGTCTGGGCCGATGGCGCGCTGCTCGCGGCCGCCAACCTCATCCAGAACTCCTCCGGCGTGTTCCCCGTGAGCACCGCCATGTCGACGGTCGGGCTGATCCAGTCGATATCCGGCTGGTTCTTCCTCGGCTACTTCTTCTCCGCGTTCGTACGAAGGACCCTGCGATGAGCCTCTCCGCCACCCTCCGCCCGGCCACCGCGGCGGACGCCGTCACCCTGCACACGCTCGCCCGGAGCTGCCCGCCGCTGGACGTGCACACCCACTACACCTACTGGGTTCTCGCCTCCCAGTTCGGCGACCTCTGCACGATCGCCGAGGTCGACGGGGAGCCTGCGGGCCTGGTCACCACCGTCCTCCGCGAGGACCGTGCCTTCCTCTGGCAGATCGGGATGATCGCCGAGCAGCGGGGCACGGGGCTCGCGGCCCGGGCGCTGGACCGGACGGTCGCCGCGCTGCGCGCCACCGGAGCGCGCAGCCTGTCGGTATCGATCGCCCCGGACAACCGGCCGAGCCTCCGCACGTTCCAGAAGCTCGCCGCCCGGCTCGGCACGGAGCTCGCCACCGTCGGCGACGTCGACCTGCGCGATCCCGACTCCGGCTTCGTGGAGTACGAGCACCTCTTCCGCATCGCGCTGCCCGCCGGCTGACAGATCCGCGAGGAGCCCGCCGCGGAGCGGGGCATGACGCCCGCGCCGCCCGCGCCACGCGCTAGCCTCGTCTGGTGCCCGTACTCCCCCACGCCCGCGTTCGCTCGGCCCTCCGTGGCGGTGCGGCGTGAGCACCGGCATCTTCCTCGATCTGCGCCCCTTCCGGGTCAGCGCGGCGTTCACCCGGATGTGGATCGGCACGCTGCTGGGCGGCCTGGGCGGCCAGCTCACGATCGTCGCGGTCATGCTGCACGTGTTCGCCCTCACCGGGAACACCTTCGCCGTCGCCATGGTGGCCGTGGCCGGACTCGTTCCGATGATCCTCGCCGGGCTCTACGGCGGCATGCTCGCCGACGCCTTCGACCGGCGCAAGGTGGCGCTGTGGGCGGCGACCGCCACCTTCGCCTCCACGGCCCTGCTGGCCGGCCTCACCTGGTTCGGGGCGGAGACCATCTGGTGGCTCTACGCGCTCAGCATGATCAACTCCGCGGCCAACTCGGTCGGGATGGCGGCGCGCAGCGCGATCGTGCCCCGGCTCATCCCCCGCGATCTGCTCGCCGCGGCGTCCGCGCTGCAGGGCATCACGATCGGGCTCATGGTGATGGTGGGGCCGGCCCTGGCCGGCGTCCTCGTCGCCTTCACCGACTACAGCTGGACCTACACGGTCGACATCCTCCTGATGCTGACCATGTTCCTCGGTCTCTGGACGCTGCCGCCCCTCGTTCCCGACGGCACGATCGTGCGGCCGGGGCTCGCCTCCCTCGTCGACGGCTGGCAGTTCCTCCGGCGCGCGCCGAACATCCGGATGCAGTACATCATCGACATCATCGCGATGACCTTCGGCCAGCCCCTCGCCCTCTTCCCCGCGCTCGGCACGGTGCTGCTCGGCGGCGGCGAGATCACCGCCGGGGTGCTCACCGCCTCCGTGGCGGTGGGGGCCTTCCTCTCCAGCCTCCTCTCCGGACGGGTGGTGCGCTACCGCTGGCACGGCCTCGGCATCGCCCGCTCGGTGCAGGTCTACGCCCTCGCGATCGCGCTGTTCGGCGGGGTGCTGCTGTGGGGCACCGTGCTGCCGCCGGTCTCGGCCACCTCGCCGAACCTGCCTCTGATCGTGCTCGCCGGGGCGATGCTCGCGATCGCCGGCGCCGCCGACAACGTCAGCGCCATCTACCGGACCACGATGATGCAGGCCGCCGTGCCCGACACCATGCGCGGCAGGCTGCAGGGCCTCTTCGTCGTCGTGGTGGCCGGCGGGCCGCGGCTCGGCGCGCTGTACGCGGGCACGCTCGCGCTCCTCGGGGCGCTGTGGTTCCCGCCGCTCCTCGGCGGCATCCTCGTGATCGCCCTGGTCGCCGTGCTGATGCGCCTGTCGCCGCGGTTCCGCACGTACGACGCGGAGGACCCCCGGCCCTGAGACGTCCGGCGCCGGAGCGTCACCCCCTTCCGGACGCCGTGCCGAGACGCCGTGCCGACCTGCCGGGACGCCGTGCCGACCCGAGGAGATCCGCCGGGAGGAGTGCCGGAGCTCCGGCATCGCTCCTCGCCCGGGCATGTCCCCTCGGCTCCGGTGGACCGAGGGCACCACGCAGGGAAGACCGCGGGGCGAGACGCCGAAGGCGGGCGGACACCGGAGCGTCCGCCCGCCTTCGCGGGTGTCGAGGTGCGCGGGCTCAGCCGACGGCGACGAGGTCGATGATGAAGATGAGGGTCTTGCCGGAGAGGAAGTGCCCGCCGCCGGCCGGCCCGTAGGCGAGGTGCGGCGGGATGACCAGTTCGCGCCGGCCGCCGACCTTCATGCCCGGGATGCCCTCCTGCCAGCCCTGGATGAGGCCGCGCAGGGGGAACTGGATGGTCTCGCCGCGGCCCCACGAGGAGTCGAACTCCTCGCCGGAGTCGAACTCGACACCGGCGTAGTGCACGGTCACGGTGTCACCGGGCTGCGCCTCGGCGCCGTCGCCGACGATGATGTCGCGGATCACCAGCTCCTCGGGAGCGGGGCCGGTGGGGGCGTCGAACTCGGGCTTCGTACGATCAGTCATTCCTCCATCCAAGCGGACCCCTCCCGTCCCGGTCAACGCGGCACGCCCGGGGACGCCCGGTCCCCTCCCCGGACGCGGCCGGTATCGTGCAGAGGACAACCCCGTCCGCGAAGGAGGTCCGGCCGTGCCCGCCGCCCGCATTCCCGTCATCGCCCTCACCGGCCATCTCGGCGCGGGACAGACCACCGTGCTCAACCAGCTCCTCTCCGCCCCCGGAGCGCGGCTGGGCGTGATCATCAACGACTTCGGCGCCATCGACGTCGACACCGCGCTCGTGACGGGCCAGATCGACGAGGCCGCATCGATCGCCGGCGGGTGCCTGTGCTGCCTGTCCGACACGGACGACCTCGACGACGCCCTGGAGCGCCTCACCCATCCCCGGCTGCGCCTGGACGCGGTGGTGATCGAGGCGAGCGGCGTCGCGGAGCCCCGGTCGCTCGCGCAGCTGGTGCGCTTCAGCGGCGCGGAACGGGCGCGCCCCGGCGGAGTGATCGACGTCGTGGACGCGGTGGAGCACTTCCGCACCGTCGACATCGCGCGGATGCCCCCCGCCCGCTACGCCGCATGCTCCCTGGTGATCGTGAACAAGGTCGACCGGCTTCCGCCCGCGGAGCGCGAGGAGACGGTCGCCCGGATCGTCGCGCGCATCCGCGAGGTCAACCCCGATGTGCACGTGGTCACGGCCTCCCAGGGGCGGATCGATCCCGCCCTCGTCTTCGACGTGGCCGCCGAGGAGGAGCCGCCCGACGAGCTGCCGCTCGCGGCGCTGGCCCGGGAGACGGCCCCCGCCCCGGCGCACCGTCATGCGCACGCGGTGTCGGTTCCCGCACCGGAGCCGATCGACCCGGGCCGCCTGGTCGACCTCCTGGAGGCCCCGCCCGAGGGGGTCTACCGGATGAAGGGCATCGTCCGGGTCGACACGGGCCGGGCGCGGCGGGCGTACGTCGTGCACCTCGTGGGCAGGCAGATCCACGTGTCCCCGCATTCCGCCGGGCCCGGTGCCACTCCGGGACTCGTCGCGATCGGCGCCGAGTTCGACGAGGACGCCGTGCGCGCCCGCCTGGACCGCGCGCTGCGTCCCGCGGACGGAGACAGCATCGCCCCGGGTCTGCGCCGGCTGCAGCGCTATCGCCGGCTGAGCGCCTGAGGCCCCGGCACGGCGACGACGCGCACGGGCGGCCCCCTTCGACTCGGCGACGAGGCCGGCCGACGCGCGCATTCCCGCCGGACGCGTGGGGTCGAGAGGCCAGTGCGACACGTTCTCGGCGGCGACCCGCGTCCTCTTCGGGTCTCACGCCGCGGATGACGGGACAGGACGCCACCTCTTGACAACACCGGTCCGGCGGAGCAAGCTGGCATCAGATCAACTCAGCGCCCGGTTGGCCTGTCGGCATCGCCACAGCCCGGGCGCTGAGTCTGTTCCCGGCACCGGGCCGGAGCGACGCGGCCCGGACGATCAGTAGGCCAGCAGCGCCGCGCGGTGCCCGACCATCCGCATCAGGAGGACCTGCTCGTCGTGGCGCGCCTGCCCGTCCCGGCCGAGGAGGACCCGCTGCCGCACGTGCGCGAGCGCCACCGCATCCGCGATGAACGCCCGCATCAGCGGCCGCCGGTCCCCGCGGAGCGTCGACGCCCAGGCCAGCCCGGTGCGCCGCCCCGCGGGCGTGGCGAGCATCGTGACCTCCTGCGGGGTCAGCCAGCCGGCGGGCACGTAGTCGGCGAGCCGACGGCGGGTGAAGCCGGCCTCCTCGCGCTGGAGGAGCACGGCCCCGAGGATGAAGCCAGCGAACAGCGGCACCTGCAGCGTCACATACAGCCCGAAGAAGTCGGTCAGCAGCGCAGAGCCGTTCCAGAAGGCGTGCAGGCCCACCGCGCCCGCGTACCCGAGGAGGCCGGTGCGGAGCACGGCACCGGCCGATCCGTCGCGGCGGGCGGCGAACCCCATCGCCAGACCCGTGAGCGCGGTGAACATCGCGTGCGCGAAGGGCGAGAGCACCGCGCGCAGGAGGAAGGTCATCGTCAGCTCCGCTCCCCCGCCCTCGATCAGGCTCACGGCGAAGTACTGGACGTTCTCGGTGAACGCGAAGCCCGCCCCCACCAGCGCCCCGTAGACGACGCCGTCGACAGGGCCGTCGAAGGACCTCCGGGCCATCAGGAACACCAGGAAGATCCCCAGGCCCTTCCACGCCTCCTCGATGATCGGCGCGTTGATGACGCTGCCGACCAGGTCGGGCACCGGCCCCACGACCCAGGAGATCCCGAGTCCGAGGAGCAGGGTCAGCCCCGTCGCGGCGAACGCGCCCCAGGCGATCGCGAAGACCTTGATCCGCAGGGGCTCGGGCTCCCAGCGGTCGACCATCCGCACGCCGACGAGCACCACCCCGAGGGGAAGGAGCGCGAGAAGCAGACCGATGAGCGACGCGGTCGGACCGAGCGCGTCGAGGAAGTAGGCGGCGAGCACGATGAGCCCGAAGCCGAGCACCCCGAACAGCCACAGCGACACCGTGCGCCCCCGGCGCTCCAGCGCCGGCAGCGGCGGAAGCGGGGGAACCGCCGAGGGAGCGGTCGCCGACGGTGCGACGGCGGGGGCGCCGGACGGCGGGAAGACCGGGGTCGTCGCCTCGGGGAGCCCGGGCAGCCCCGTCGGCGCGGGGGCGCCGGGGACCGGCGGCGTCTGCCGGGGAGAGGAGAAGCCGCCGAAGACCATAGTGGGAATCCTAAAGCCTGCGCGGTGTGCAGCCGCCCGCGGGAGGGCGCAGGGCCACCGCCCCCGATGCTCCTAAAGATGTCCCGTATGCCCTCACCCCGGCGGCTCGGGATAGCCTGGACATCATGCGTTTTGCTCATCTGAGCCTTCCCGAGTCCCCCCTGCCCGCCTTCGCCGTCATCGACGGCGACCACGCGGTCCTCGCCTCCGACCTGCTGGACGATGCCCCGGCGAACCTGATGGAGCTGATCGCCGGCGGCGACGTCGTGCAGGACGCCCTGCGGGACGCGCTGGCCACGGGCGGCGCGCCCCGCAGGCCCCTGCAGGAGGTGACGTTCACCTCGGCCGTGCTCGACCCTCCGGTCATCCTCGCCGTCGGTCTGAACTATGCGGCGCACTCGAGCGAGCTGGGGCTGAAGACCGACGTCGCGCCCACCGTGTTCACGCTGTGGCCGAACTCCCTCACGGGCCACGATCAGACCACGACCTGGCCGCGCAGCCTCAGCGAGGCCGTCGACTACGAGGCCGAGCTCGGCGTCATCATCGGCCGGGCCGTGCGCGACGTCACCCCCGAGGAGGCGCTGGACGCGGTGTGGGGCTACACGGTCGTGAACGACATCACCGCCCGCGACATCCAGTACTCCGAGGCCCAGTGGTCGCGCTGCAAGTCCTTCGACGGGTTCACCCCGACCGGTCCGTTCGCCGTGACCGCCGACGAGGTCCCCGACCCGCAGGACCTGCACATCTGGACCGTCGTCGACGGGCACACCGTGCAGGACGCGACGACCGGGCAGATGGTCCGCTCGGTCGCGACCCTCATCTCGTTCCTGTCCCGGTCGATCACCCTCCTCCCCGGGACCCTCATCTCCACCGGGAGCCCGGGCGGCTCCGGCTATTCGCGCAACCCGCAGATCCTCCTCCGCGACCGCTCCACCGTGACCGTCGGCATCGACGGGATCGGCGAGCTCACCACCCACTGCCGGATCATCGACTGACCGTCGTCCGCGCTCCGGGCCGGTCGCTCCTCCCGAACGAGGCGCGGCACGCCCGGGAGGGACGCCCGCCCGCCTCAGTTTGACCCGACCCCCACCCCTTGTTGTAAGCTGAATGGGTTGCCCCGGGCCTCCCCGGAGCGGCATCTGGGCCTGTGGCGCAGCTGGTAGCGCACCTGCATGGCATGCAG
>JBEBWQ010000095.1:0-8496 GCA_040392075.1 Microbacterium sp. | reverse complement strand
CTCACACCAGCGTCTCGCGCCAGGCGGCGTGGAGCTGGGCGAACTTGCCGGTGCCGGCGATGAGGGTGGCCGGGGCGTCGTCCTCGATCACACGGCCCTGCTCCATCACGAGCACGCGGTCGGCGATCGCGACGGTCGACAGGCGGTGGGCGATGATGATCGCCGTGCGGTCGGCGAGCAGAGTCTGCAGCGCCTCCTGGATCAGGCGCTCCGAGGGGATGTCGAGCGACGCGGTCGCCTCGTCGAGGATCAGCACCGCGGGGTCGGCGAGGAAGGCGCGGGCGAAGGAGATCAGCTGGCGCTGCCCCGCCGACACCCGGCCGCCGCGCTTGTTCACATCGGTGTCGTAGCCGTCCGGCAGCGCCTCGATGAACGCGTCCGCGCCCACCGCCCGCGCCGCCTCGCGGATCTCCGCGAGGGTCGCACCGGGACGGCCGAGGGCGATGTTGTCGGCGACCGTGCCGCTGAACAGGTACGCCTCCTGCGTGACCATGACGATCGCCCGGCGCAGGTCCGTCGGGGCGAGGGCGCGCAGGTCCACGTCATCGAGGGTGACCGCGCCGCGGCTGGGGTCGTAGAAGCGCGAGATGAGCTTGGCCAGGGTCGACTTGCCCGCCCCGGTGGTGCCGACCAGCGCCACGGTCTGACCGGCGGGGATGTCCAGGGAGAAGTGCGGCAGGATCGTGCGGTCCTCCGAGTAGCCGAAGGTCACGTCCTCGAAGCGGATCCGGCCCTTCGCGTGCGGCAGGGGCACGGGGCTCGCCGGATCCGGCACCGAGGGCACCTCCTCCAGCACGCCCGACACCTTCTCCAGCGCGGCGGTGGCCGACTGGTAGGAGTTCAGGAACATCGCGATCTCCTGCATCGGCGCGAAGAAGTTCCGCACGTACAGCACCGCCGACAGCAGCACCCCCACGCCGATCGCCCCCGCCGAGACGCGGAACCCGCCCCACAGCACGACCGCGGCGAGGGTGATCCCCGCGACCGTCATCAGGCCCGGGTCGAAGGCGCCGAACAGCATCATCGAGCGACGGTTGACGTCGCGGTAGTCGCCGGCCACCTGCTGGAAGGAGGCGTCGTTGCGGGGCTCCTTGCGGAACGCCTGCACGGCGCGGATGCCGGTCATCGTCTCCACGAACTGCACGATCACCTTCGCGCTGATGACCCGCGACTCGCGGTAGACCACCTGCGAGCGCCGGTAGAACCAGCGCATGAGCAGCAGCAGCGGCACCCCCGCCACGGCGAGGACGAGGCCGGACTGCCAGTCGAGGATGAGGAGCGCGAAGAACGTGAACACGCCGTAGAGCACGCCCGAGACGAGGTTGTTCAGCCCGCCGTCCAGGAGCTCCCGGATGGAGTCCAGGTCGCTGGTCTGGCGGGAGATGATGCGGCCCGAGGTGTAGCTCTCGTGGAACTCCAGGCTGAGCCGCTGGGTGTGCTGGAAGATGCGGGTGCGCAGGTCCAACAGCACCGTCTGGGTGATGCGCGCGGCGAGCACCACGTACCAGCCGATGAGCGCGGAGCCGGCGAAGCCGACGACGAGGTAGACGGCGCCGACGACGAGCGTCGGCATCCACTGCGCCTCGCTCAGCGCCCGCGGGAGAGCGCTGTCCAGGGCGTAGGCGATGAGCAGCGGCCCCGACACCTGGAAGGCGGTGGAGACGACGAGCACGAGCGCGGTGAGCGCCACCCGGGCGCGCAGCGGGCGGATGAGCGCCCCGAGCAGCCGCAGCGAGCGCCGCCGGATGGCCCGGCTCTCCTCGCGCGTGTAGTCGGAGCGGTCCTCGCCCTGGGTTCCCTGAAGAGCGGTGGTCATGCGCGGGCCTCCTCTCCCCCGGTCTCCCCCGTCGCCGCCGGAGGTCGCGGCCCGGAATCCGCCTCCGCCGCGCCGCCGACGATGACCGGGATCGCCCCGGTCCGCACGGCTTCCTCCGCCTCCAGGCTGGAGATGACGTGACGGTAGTCCGCGCTGGTGCGCAGCAGCTCGGCGTGGGTGCCCACGGCGGCGATCCGGCCCTCGCTCATCAGGGCGACCCGGTCCGCGAGCGCGACGGTCGAGGGTCGGTGGGCGACGATGAGCGCGGTGGTCTCGCTGAGCACCCGGCGCAGCGCCTCCTCCACGAGCGCCTCCGTGTCGACGTCCAGCGCCGAGAGCGGATCGTCCAGGACCAGCACCTTCGGGGCGGCGGCGACAGCACGGGCCAGCGCGAGGCGCTGACGCTGGCCGCCGGACAGGCTCATCCCCTCCTCGCCGATCACCGTCTCGGTGCCCTCGGGCAGGGAGTCCACGAATCCCGCCTGGGCGACGTCCAGCGCGGAGCGGAGCACGCGCTCCGCCTCCGGGCTGTGCACGTCGAGGTCGGCGCGCCCCAGCAGCACGTTCTCGCGCACCGTGGCGGAGAAGAGCGTGGCGTCCTCGAAGGCCATCGCGATGTGACTGCGGAGCTCGGCCAGCTCGAGGTCCCGCACGTCCACCCCGTCGAGCGCGACCCGCCCCCCGGTCACGTCGTACAGGCGGGTGGGAAGGGTGGTGAGGGTGGTCTTGCCGCAGCCGGTGAGGCCGACCAGGGCCATCGTCTCGCCCGGGCGCAGCACCAGGTCGACGCCGTCGAGCAGATCGCGCTCCCCCTCACGGGCGTCCTGGTAGCGGAAGTGCACGCCCTCGAAGGAGAGCTCGCCGCGCGGCGCCTCGATCCGCAGCGGGGAGGCCGGGTCGGTGATCCCGTTCTCCTCGTCGAAGATCTCGAACACCCGGTCGGTCGCCGTGCGAGCGTCCATCAGGAACGAGAAGAGGAACCCGATCGACTCGATCGGCCACCGCAGCACCGTGGCCATCGCGAAGAAGGCGACGAGCTCGGGCAGCGAGATCTGCCCCACGACGATCAGCCAGACGCCGGCGAGCAGGCTCAGCCCGAAGGCGATCTGCGGCATGAGGTCGAGCGAGAACCACAGGCGACCGACGGAGGCGGCCTTGCGCAGCTCGGTCTGGCGCAGGGTCTCGGCCTGACGACTGAAGCGCGACAGGGCGTGAGCGCTCCGGCCGAAGGCCTTCAGCACGCGGATGCCGTGCACGCTCTCCTCGACGCTGGTCGCCAGGTCCCCGGTCTGGTCCTGGCTGCGGCGCGTGAGCGCCCCGTAGGTCTTCTCGAAGCGGTAGCCGATCACCCAGAGCGGCGCCGCCGTGACGAGGAAGATCGCGCCGAGCAGCCAGTGCCAGCGGAACAGCAGCACGGTGCCGATCACGATGGTGACGACGTTCACGATCAGCAGGATCACGCCGAAGGAGAGCCAGCGGCGGATGAGGCTGATGTCCTGCATCATCCGGCTGAGGAGCTGGCCGGACTGCCAGCGGTCGTGGAAGGCGACCGGCAGGCGCTGCAGCCGCGAGTACAGCTCGGTGCGCATCCGGTACTCGACGCCGGTGGCGGGGCTGAGCACCATCCAGCGCCGGAGCAGCACCATCAGCGCCTCGCCCAGCCCGAGCCCCAGGATCGCGACCGCGCCCAGGACGATCGCGCCGGCGTCGCCGGCGGCGATCGGTCCGCTGATCACCTGCTCTAGCACGATCGGGATCATCAGCGCGATGACCGCCGCACCGAGCGCGCCGAGCGTGCCGGCGATCAGCCGCGGCAGGGCGGGCCGGACGAACGGCCCGAGGCGCAGCAGCGCGCGCAGCGTCGAGGGGGACGACGACGAGGAAGAGGAAGACGCGGGGATCATGGTTCTGAGTGGGAACTCCGAGACGAGAGGCCCAGGGAGGGCGGCACCCCGGTGAAGGGGCTGATTCCGGAAAACGACCGAGCCTTCCACCCTATCCCGGATCCGGCGCCGGAGGCCGGAACACGCGTCAGTGCCCCGGCGGAGTCCCCGCGACGCGCCCGGTGTCCACGCCCCCCCTTCGCCGCGATCGCCGGCCGGCCGCTGGCTCAGGCGCGCGCCCCGGCCTCCCGCTGCAGGAGGCTGTGCTTCACCTCGAGACCCCAGGCGAAGCCGCCGAGCGTGCCATCGGAGCGGAGCACGCGGTGACAGGGCACGAACAGCGCCGGGGCGTTGCGGGCGCAGATCGAGGCCGCGGCGCGCACCGCCCGGGGGCTGCCCAGCTCGGTCGCGAACTCGGTGTAGGTGAGCGGCCGGCCCGGCGCGATGCGCCGCAGCGCCGCCCAGCCGGCCTGTTGCAGCGCCGTGCCGAACTGGTGGACGGGCACGGCCATCGCCGCGTCCAGGTCGCCGCCGTAATAGGCGCGCACGGCCTCTCCGGCCGCGGTCTCCCCCGTGCGCAGGCCGGCGGGACGGAGCGCCGCCGGGAGACGGGCGAGGATCGCCTCCTCCGAATCGGTCCAGCCCGAGGCGAGCACGCGCCCCTCGTCGTCGATGAGCAGCGTGAACGGCCCGTCCGCGGTGGCGAGGGTCTGGAGGGTGGCGGCCGGGAGGGGAACGGTGGCGGTCATGGGGTCTCCTTCGGGGGACGGGCGAGGCGGCGCGGCCGGACGGGCGCCGCACGGCGCGGCCGGACGGGCGCGGCGCGCCACAGGTGCGCGGTGAGATAGCTGCGCCAGGGCGCGGCGCGGGTCGCCCAGCGCTCGAGGCCGGCGGCATCGGCGGGGAGGCCGGCGGCAGCCGCCCCCGCGCGGACGGCGACGTCCCCCGGCAGGAAGACGTCCGGATCGCCGGTGACCCGCAGGCGCACGTAGTCGGCGGTCCACGGGCCGATGCCGGGCAGGGCCAGCAGCGCCTCGCGCTGCGCCCGGGAGTCGTCGCCGACAGTGAGCGTCAGGCGCCCCTCCGCCAGCGCGGCCGCGGCACCGGCGATCGCCCGGATGCGGGCCGCGGGGCCGCGCAGCACCTCCGCGCCGCGCTCGGCGATCGCCGTCATCGTCGGGAAGAGGAGGCCGCCCTCCGTGCGCTCCCCCAGCGCCTCGGCGAGGGCGGTCAGGGCGGTGCGCGCGGCGGCCACGGTGATCTGCTGGCCGACCATCGCGCGGATGAGCATCTCGTGCGGATCGATGGCGCCGGGGACGCGGATGCCGGGGATCCCGGCGACGAGCGGGGCGAGCTCGGCCTGCGCAGAGAGCGCGGCATCCACCGCGGCGGGATCGGCGTCGAGGTCGAACAGGCGCCGGGCGCGGGCGACGAGCGGGGCGAGGTCGCCGAGCCGCGTCAGCCGGGCGCTCAGCCGCAGCCGGTCCCCGTCATGCCGGAGCCGGAACCAGGCCGGTCCGCCGTCCAGGCGCAGGTGACGGGAGAACGCGCGCGCCGTGCCCTCCTCCACGCCCGGCAGCGCCCGTGCGGCCATCCAGGCGAAGAGCCCGTCGGCGTCGAACGGCTCGCGGTAGGGCAGGACGAGGTCGATGGCGCCGGGGATGTCAGCCTCCTCGGCCCCCGTCGCCGTCGCGGTGCGGCGCCGCGCCCGCAGCGCGGTCGGCGTCATGTCGAACACCTCGCGCACGGTGTCGTTGAACTGCCGGACGCTGGCGAACCCGGCGGAGAACGCCGCGTCGGCGATCGGCAGGTCGGTGCCGGTCAGGAGCATCCGCGCGGTGTGCGCGCGGTGCGCGCGGGCGAGGGCCAGGGGTCCTGCGCCGAGCTCCGCGCGGAGCAGGCGGCTCAGGTGCCGCGGGGTGTATCCCAGCCGGGAGGCGAGGCCCGCCACCCCCTCGCGCTCCACGACGCCGTCGGCGATGAGGCGCATGGCCCGGGCTGCGGCGTCCCCGCGCAGATCCCACGCGGGCGAGCCGGGTGCGGCCTCGGGCAGGCAGCGCTTGCACGCACGATACCCGGCCTCGTGCGCGGCGGCGCTGGTCGGGTAGAACGTGACGTTCTGCGGCTTCGGCGTGCGCGCCGGGCAGCTCGGACGGCAGTAGATGCCGGTCGAGCGGACCGCGGTGACGAACTGCCCGTCGAAGCGCACGTCGCGCGCGCTGATCGCGCGGTACCGCTCGTCGAAGCTCATCACCGGGGTGGCCATGCCTCCACTCTTCCACGCCACCGGCACCTGCACTCGCGGAAATCGGACATCGTGGTGACGGCGACGGCCGTGCACGAATGCTCGGCCGTCGCCGGAACCGGTCCGCTGCCGCTCAGTGGAAGAAGTGGCGCTCCCCAGTGAAGAACATCGTGATGCCGGCGGCCTGCGCGGCCGCGATCACCTCGTCGTCCCGCACCGACCCGCCCGGCTGGATGATCGTGCGGATGCCGGCGTCGATCAGCACCTGCGGGCCATCGGCGAAGGGGAAGAACGCGTCGGAGGCCGCGACCGATCCCGCGGCGCGGTCGCCCGCCCGCTCCACCGCCAGACGGCACGAGTCCACCCGGTTCACCTGGCCCATGCCGATGCCGACCGTGGCGCGGTTCTTCGCCAGCACGATCGCGTTGGACTTCACCGCGCGGCACGCCTTCCAGGTGAAGACGAGGTCGAGCATGCGCTCCTCCTCGGGCTGCTCGCCGGTGACCAGCTGCCAGTCGCGGTACACCTCCGCGAAGTCGCTGGGGAAGATGTCGGCGTCCTGCAGCAGCAGGCCGCCGGAGACGAGGCGCACGTCCATCCGCTCCTGACGCCAGTCGGCGGGCAGCTGGAGCAGGCGCAGGTTCTTCTTCGCCTTGAAGACCTCCAGGGCCGCGGGCTCGAAGTCGGGGGCGACGATGACCTCGGTGAAGATGTCCTTGAGGTTCTCGGCCATCTTCAGCGTGACCGTGCCGTTCGCCGCGATCACGCCGCCGTACGCGGAGACCGGGTCGCACTCGTGCGCGCGCAGGTGGGCGCTGGCGATCGGGTCCAGGGCGTTGGGGGCCGCCGTGGCGATGCCGCAGGGGTTGGCGTGCTTGACGATGGCGACGGCCGGGTGGACCATGTCGTAGGCCGCGCGGAGGGCGGCGTCGGCGTCGACGTAGTTGTTGTACGACATCTCCTTGCCCTGCAGCTGCACCGCCTGGGCGATGCCGTGGCCGCCCACGCGGGTGTAGATGGCGCCGCGCTGGTGCGCGTTCTCGCCGTAGCGCAGCGTGGCCAGGCGCTCGGCCTGGATCGTGAGGTGCGCCGGCAGCACCCCGCCGTCCGAGAGCGTCCCCTCGGCGAACCAGGCGGCCACCGCGGTGTCGTAGGAGGAGGTGTGCGCGAACGCCCGGGCGGCCAGTGCCCGCCGGCGGGCCAGGGTGGTGCCGCCGGCGGCGAGGGACTCGATGATGCCCGGGTAGGACTCCGGCGAGACGACGGTCGCGACGTTGGCGTAGTTCTTCGCCGCCGCGCGCACCATCGCCGGTCCCCCGATGTCGATCTGCGCGACGACGTCCTCGCCGACCGCCCCCGAGGCGACCGTCTCGACGAAGGGATACAGGTTCACCACGACCAGCTCGAACGGGGCGATGCCCAGCTGGACGAGCTGGTTCTCATGGTCCTCCAGGCGCAGGTCGGCCAGGAGTCCCGCGTGCACGGCGGGGTGCAGGGTCTTCACCCGGCCGTCCAGGGACTCGGGGAAGCCGGTCACCTCCGACACCTCGGTCACCGCGTGGCCGGCGTCGCGGATGGTCGCGGCGGTCGAGCCCGTGGAGACGATCTCGACGCCGGCCGCGGCCAGCGCCTCCGCCAGCGGCAGCAGGTCGGTCTTGTCGCTCACCGAGATGAGCGCACGGCGGATCGGCACGAGGTCGCGCTCGCGGAACAGCTCGGGATTCGGACGGGGACCGGCCATGGGGACTCCTTGGATGAAAGGCGGCGGGACGGGATCGGAAGGGGCTCAGAGGGAGGCGAGATCGAGGTCGCCGGTGGCGATGCGACGCACCGTGTCGATGAGGAGGCGTCGCTCCACCGGCTTGATCCGCTCGTGCAGGCTGTGCTCGGTGTCGCCGGGGAGCACCGGTACCCGCTCCTGCGCGAGGATCGGACCGGAGTCCACGCCGTCGTCCACGACGATGACGCTCGCGCCGGTCTGCGCGACACCGGCGGCGAGCGCGTCGCGCACCCCGTGGGCGCCGGGGAACTCGGGGAGGTAGGCCGGGTGGGTGTTGATGAGCCGCGGCGCGTGCGCCTCCACGACCGCCGGGGGCAGAAGCCGCATGAGGC
The DNA here is from genome assembly GCA_040392075.1 of Microbacterium sp. Taxonomy (GTDB): domain Bacteria; phylum Actinomycetota; class Actinomycetes; order Actinomycetales; family Microbacteriaceae; genus Microbacterium. The sequence continues at coordinate 440 of JBEBWQ010000095.1, read as the reverse complement.
CGGAGAGCACGACCAGGTCCGGGCTCCAGTCGGCCAGGCGCGCGTTCAGCTCCGCTCCCCACGCCTCGCGGCTGTCGAACGAGGACCAGGGCACCGTGAAGGTGGGCACGCCGAACTCCTCCGCGTGCGCGAGGCCGTCGGCCTCGCGATCGGCGCCGACCACGACGATCCGCGCGGGGAAGTCGGGGTGTGACGCCGCTTCCAGGAGAGCGCGGAGGTTCGAGCCGGTGCCCGAGATGAGAACGGCGACCGTGAGCACCCGGCCAGTCTACCGGCGCGCGGTATCCCGCTCGTCTCTGCCGCGTGCCTGTCCTTCCCCGGCCTGATTCCCCTCATCCCGTCGCTCCCCGCCGCCTCGATTGTCCCGTCTTGCCGTGTCCCGCGCCGGACGCGACCATCTGCGGCAACCCCGCAGCCTTTCCCGTGCGCGACGAGGGGAC
>JBEBWQ010000094.1:0-8594 GCA_040392075.1 Microbacterium sp. | reverse complement strand
CGGGCGGCCCGGCGCGAGGGGATCGGCCCGGTCCGGGGGCGTCCGCGACCATCGCTCCCACGCTACTCGCCGGCTCCCGCGGGTGATCCTTCCGACGGTTCCGAGGGAGGCACCGTGATCGCCGCCGGCTCCCGTCTTCTCCTCTCCTCATCACCGTCTATGCGGCGCGAACGCCCGGTGTTCGGCCGAAACCCCGGCGTTCTCTGCCGAGCACACGCCAGAGAGAGGGGGGAGGAAGCCCCCGCTACGCTGACGGTATGCGCATCCGTCTCGACATCGCCTACGACGGCACGCATTTCCGCGGCTGGGCGAAGCAGCCGGGGCTGCGCACGGTGCAGGGGACGCTCGAGGAGGCCGCGGCGCGGGTCCTCGGGTCGCCCGTGCAGCTCGTCGTCGCCGGGCGCACCGACGCCGGCGTGCACGCGAGCGGTCAGGTCGCGCACGTGGACCTCATCGATGCACAACAGGCGCGGGTGCTCGGTCGCCGGGGGCTGGCCGAGGCGGAGGCGGTGGGCACCCTGGCCGGACGTCTGCGGGGCGTCCTCGGAGCGTACGCCGACGTCACGGTGCGCGGTACGGCGCCGGCGCCGGAGGGCTTCGACGCCCGGTTCTCCGCGGTGTGGCGGCGGTACTCCTATCGGATCGCCGACCAGCTCAGCGGATACGACCCGCTGCGCCGGCACGACACGACGGGCGTGCGCGCCGCCCTCGACGAGCGGGCGATGGACGAGGCCGCCCGCTCCCTGATCGGCCTGCACGACTTCGCCGCGTACTGCAAGCCGCGCGAGGAGGCGACGACCATCCGCACCCTGCTGGACTTCCGGTGGCAGCGGGACGAGCGCGGAGTGCTCGTCGCCGAGGTGAAGGCCGACGCCTTCTGCCACAGCATGGTGCGGGCACTGGTCGGCGCCTGCGCGGCGGTCGGGCAGGGACGGCTGGCGCCCGCGGACGTCGTCCTCCTCCGCGATGCGGGGGAGCGCACCAGCGCCTTCCCGGTGCTCGCCGCGCGAGGGCTCACCCTCGCCGAGGTGGGATACCCCGCCGACGACCTTCTCGCGGCGCGGGCCGCGCAGACGCGGGCCCGTCGCGATCGCGAGCCGGTCCCGCCCCGCCCTGCCGGCGAGCCGATGTGACGCCGGCCGGCGCTGTCTCGCGCAGCGGGACGGTGCCCGCTCCCGCCGGGCCGAGGCCGGGGCGCCGCGGCCCAGCGTGCCGCCGGGGCCCGTGTTGCCGGCGGCGCAGTCCTCGCCGGTGATCCTCGCCCTCCGGAGCTCTTCGCCGTCGCGTCCGGGGCGGCAGTGGGAGGGAATCCCTGCCGAAGGCGAAAGCATCGTGCGTCCATCCAGCGCGTCCCTATCCCGGCGCAGTAGCGTGAGGACGTGCGAGTGATCTCCTACAACCTGCGCAAGCACCGCGCGGTCGGCGAGCTGGAACGGCTGGTCGCCGCGCACGATGCCGAGGTCCTCTGCCTGCAGGAGTGCGACACGCAGGCCCTGCCCGCCGAGATCGGCGGCCTGGTGCTGGCCGAGGCGACCCGCGGCAACCGGCTGGGGCTCGCGGTGTACTACGAGCCGCACATCTACCAGCTGCGCGGCGTGCGCATCGTGGAGCTGAAGAAGTCGCTGCACGACCGGGTCCTCAAGCCCGCGCACGAGCGGGTGCTCGGGGTGCGGCTGTACGACGTCGACGACGGTCACGAGGCGATCGTCGCCTCCTTCCACGCGGCACCGTTGACCGCGCTCAACCGGCTGCGGCGCAACCAGATCTGGGCGGCGCTCTCCGAGCTCAGGCTGCTGGGGGAGGACCTGCCGATCCTGATGGTGGGGGACTACAACTACCCGGTGTTCAAGGAGAACCTCGGCCAGTCGGTGCGCGATCACGGTTTCGCGATGACCCTCAGCGACGATCACACCTACACCCGGTACCGCGTCTTCCGCGGCCACTACGACTTCGCGACCTCGGTCGGCTTCCACATCGACCGGATCCAGACCCTCCCGCAGGGCGTCAGCGACCACCGGCCGATCCTCGTCTCCGCGAGCGTCTGAACAGTCCGCGTCCGGCCCCGCCGACGGCGAGAGGCCCGGCAGAGGACCGGAGACGGTCGCCCTGCCGGGCCTCTCGATGCGGGGGATCGGTCAGAACCAGCCGAACAGCAGCGGCAGGTAGGTCACCCCGAAGAGGAACACCAGGCACACGCCGAACCACGGGATCATCGCCGGGATCGCCTGCGAGACCGTGATCTTCCCGATCTTGCACGACACCAGCAGGCACAGGCCCACGGGCGGGGTGAGCAGGCCGATGCCGAGGTTCACCACCATGATGAGACCGAGGTGGACCGGGTCGATGCCCACCGCCGTCGCGACCGGCAGCAGCAGCGGGACGAACACGATCAGCGCCGCGTTGCCCTCCATGACCGTGCCGATCACGAGGATCAGGATGTTGATCAGCAGGAGGATGATGTACGGGTTCTCGGTGAGGTTCAGCAGCCAGCTCGAGATCGCCTGCGGGATCTGGCCGCTGACCAGAGCCCACGAGTAGATCTGCGCGGCGGCGATGACCAGCATGATCACGCCGACGAGCACGGCCGACTCGGTGAGGGAGCGGAAGAGCTTCTTCATCGTCAGCTCGCGGTGCACGAAGAAGCCGATGATCACGGCCAGCAGCACCGCCACCGCACCGCCCTCGGTGGGGGTGAAGGCGCCGATGCGGATACCGCCGATGATGACCACCGGCAGCACGAGCGACCACAGCGCGCGCACGAAGGCCCGGGTGATCTCCTTCGCGGTCGCGCGGCGCTCGGCCGGCTGCTTCTTCACGACGGCGACGATGTAGCCGACCAGCAGGAGCGCGGCGACGAAGGCGAGACCGATGATGAGGCCGTAGAAGAACAGGTCGGCGATGGAGGCCTGGGCCAGCACGCCGTAGACGATGAGGTTGATCGACGGCGGGATCGTGACGAACATCGCGCCCGCGGTGGCCATCAGCGAGACGGCATAGCGGGGCGAGTACCCGCGCTGGACCATCTGCGGGATCATGATGCGCCCGACGCTGGAGGTGTCGGCCACCTGCGAGCCGGAGATGCCGCCGAAGATCGCGGTGGTCACCACCGTGACGTGCCCGAGGCCGCCGCGGATGGAGCCGACGATGACGTAGGCGAAGTCGATGAGCCGCTGGGTGATCCCGCTGGCGTTCATCAGCGCACCGGCGATGACGTACAGCGGGATGGCCAGCAGCGGGAAGTTGCGGATGCCCGCGATCATGCGCTGCGCGGCGATCTCCAGCGGGGCGTTGCTGAAGAACTCCAGGCCGATCATGGAGCTGAGGGCCAGCGCGATGCCGATCGGCAGGCCGATGACGAGGAGGATGGCGAAGCCGACGCCGAGTGCGTATCCCATGCTCAGGACTCCTTCGTGGTGCCGGCGACGTCGCCGTCGTTCGCGTCGCGGCGGTCGGGATCCTCCTCGCGGGCGGCCTCTGCGGCCTCCTCCGCGGCGAGGAGGAGCGCCGGCGTCTCCGGCTCCTGCTCGTCCAGCTCCAGCAGGTCGTCGATGCCGTCGACCACGGCCTGATCGGCGTCGACGCTCAGCGTGCTCAGCCTGCCGCGGAAGAAGGCGACGGCGCGCTCGATCGTGAAGAGCACGCTGAAGAACGCGCCCACCGGCACGGCGAGGTAGACCCAGGAGACCTTGGCCGGGATGCCCAGCCCCCCGGCGATGCCGGCGAGCAGCTGGCGGTCGGCGGGCGGGATCAGTCCCAGGGTGAGGTAGCCGAGGAAGCCCATCACCGCGGCGGTGACGATGGCGAGCACGAGGGCGAGCCAGCGGGCCGCCTGTGCGGGCAGGAAGCGGGAGACGACGTCGAGGGTGAGGTGCTCTCCGCGGCGCAGGCCCAGTGCGATCGCCAGCATGGTCGACCAGACGAAGAGGCTGATCGCCAGCTCCTCCGACCACACCGTGGGGTTGTTGGCGATGTAGCGCGCGAGCACCTGGATGACGATCACCAGGGCCATGACGCTGAAGCCGATGACGACGAGGACGGCGAGGATGCGGTCCAGCACCGCCAGGAGTCCTCGGGAGAGGGGTACCGGCTGGGGTACCCAGGCTGCGTCGGACATTCTGCTGTCTCCTTTGAGAGCGGGGCGCACGGCGTTGAGAGGGCGCACGGGGAAAGTGGTTTACCAGTTTCCCCACAGTGGTTTACCAGTAGATCACACCGTTGCGCAAAATCGAAGTAAAAATCCGCATAAAATCAAGGATGTCTACTTTCAGTGGTTGACCACTTCCTGAAATCTATGCAAACATCGGTGCAAGCAGAACGACAGACGCGGCACGTTCGCGTCGATTCCTCGAAGGAGAGAGATGACCGGCATCACCCGGATCGCCATCGTCGGAGCCGGCTACATGGGCGGTGGCATCGCCCAGACGCTGAGTCAGTCCGGGGTCGACTGCGTCCTGTGGGACGCCGTCGAGGGCCGTGCCGAGTCCCGGCGCATCGAGGTGCTGGCCGCGGCCGACGCCGCGCAGGCGCAGGGCTTCATCTCCGTCGAGGAGCGCGACCGCGTGCACGCCCACCTCTCCGCCTCCGACGACCTGGCCGGGGCGATCTCGGGCGCCGATCTCGTCTTCGAGGTGGTCTTCGAGGAGCTGGAGCTCAAGCACGAGGTGCTGCGCACCATCGAGCGCCAGGTCGGGCCCGATACGATCATCGCCACCAACACCTCCGCGATCCCGATCGGCGACCTCGCCGCTGTGCTGGAGCGCCCGGAGCGCTTCCTGGGCGTGCACTGGTTCAACCCGGCCCCGCTCCTGCCCGGCATCGAGGTGATCCCGCACGCCACGACCGACCGGTCCCTGATCCCCGGGATCGTCGAGATGCTCCGCGCGGCGGGCAAGGAACCGGCCGTTGTCGCCGACACCCCGGGTTTCGTGTGCAACCGGCTCCAGTTCGCGCTGTACAAAGAGGCTGTGCGCATGGTCGAGGAGGGGGCTGCCTCCCCTCAGGAGATCGACACCGTCGTGCGCGCCTCCTTCGGCTTCCGCCTCGCGCTGTACGGGCCCTTCGCGGTCGGCGACATGGCCGGTCTCGACGTGTACGCGAACTCCTACATCTCGCTGGAGCGCGCCTTCGGTGAGCGGTTCGAGATGCCGGACGCGCTCCGCGAGCGCGTGGCGGCCGGCGACCTGGGCATCAAGACCGGCGGCGGCTTCCTGGGCCTGAGCCCCGAGGAGGCCACGCAGATGGTGGCCGCGCGCGACCGCGCCTACGCCGAGCTGCTGCGGCTGCGCCGCTCGCTCGCCGCGGAGCAGGCGGCGGGGAACGGAGCCGAATGAACGCACCCTCCGGGAACGGTCTGCGCCCGATCGACGGCGACGGCGATCTCGCCGCCGAGATCATCCGTGCGCTGACCACCTACTTCTTCTCCGGCGACATGCTGGGCGGATCGCGCATCCCCAGCGAGCGGCAGCTGGCCGAGTCGCTCGGGGTGAGCCGCGCCGCCGTGCGCGAGGCGATCCAGTCGCTGGGGCTCCTCGGGGTCCTGGAGATCAAGCACGGTCAGGGCACCTATCTCAGCTCGGGCGGCTCCGCGCTGCTGCCCCGCGTGATCGAATGGGGACTCTTCCTCGGTGAGCGCCGGGTGATGGACCTCCTCGAGGCGCGGCAGGAGATCGAGATCGCCCTCGCCGGGCACGCCGCCCGCCGCCGCACCGAGGAGGAGCTCGAAGAGCTGCGCGGTCTCGTGGCGCTCATGGACACCCTGGGCCCGGGCGATGAGTTCGTCGCCGCCGACATCGCGTTCCACTCGGCGATCGCCCGGGCGGCGCGGAACACGGCGCTGGCCGGCGTGCTCTCCAACATCACCTCCCTCCTCCAGGTCTGGATGACCCGCTCGATCAAGGCCGCGGGGGAGACCGTGAGCTCGAACACCGAGCACAAGGCCGTGCTCGCGGCGATCGTCGACCGCGAGCCCCGCAAGGCGCAGTCCGCGATGCGGACGCACCTGCGCAACGCAGAGAAGAGGCTCCGGCGCACGCTGGGCGAGATGCCCGGGCGCATCGACGAGCTGACCACATAGACATCGACGGGCCGTATCGAGGCGGCCCTCGACCCCCGCCGCCGACCGGCGGGACGCCATCCCGGCACCGACGCCGCGCGGAACGTCCGCGCGCTCATCGACGCGCTCGCGCGTAGAAAGGCACGTTCCGATGCATCGCACGATTCGTACACTCGGCGCCCTCGGCGCCTCCGCCGCCCTGGTGGCCGGCCTCGCGGCCTGCTCCTCCTCCACCCCCGCGCCCGCCGAGGGCGGCAACGGCGGCGAGGCCGCGGGCATCGCCCCGATGTCCCTCACCCTCGGGCACGCCTACGCGCCCGACAGCCTGCAGCACCGTGCCGCCGAGCAGCTCGCCGAGCTCGTCTCGGAGAAGAGCGACGGCGCGGTCACCATCGACGTCTTCCCCTCCGCCCAGCTGGGCAGCTGGGAGGAGATGCAGGAGGGGCTGGAGATCGGCTCGGTCGACATCGTCATCGAGAGCCTCGGCTCGCTCGAGCGCTACACCGACCTCGCCGCGATCGAGGGCCTGCCGTTCCTCTACGAGGACGCCGACCACTTCTTCGAGGTGTGGGACAGCACGCTGGCCGATGAGATCCTCACCGCTGTGCGCGAGGACTCCGGCTTCCAGCTGATCGGCGACATGTACCGCGGTGGCCGTCAGCTCAACAGCATCCGCGAGGTCAAGAACCTCAGCGACCTGGCGGGCCTGAAGCTGCGCGTCCCGAACCAGCAGACCTACATCTCCACCTGGCAGGCGCTGGGCGCGAGCCCGACCCCGATGGCGCTGAACGAGGTCTTCTCGGCCATGGAGCAGGGTGCGGTCGAGGGCCAGGAGAACCCGATCGACGTCGTGCGCTTCAGCTCGTTCTACGAGGTCGCGCCGTTCGTGGCGGAGACCAACCACCTCTTCGGCAACTTCCACTTCCAGCTGTGGGGCGACGCCTTCGAGTCCTACCCGGCCGAGGTGCAGGAGATCCTGCTCGAGGCGGCGGACGAGGTCTCCTCGACCTACCGCGAGACCTCGATCGCCGAGGCCAAGGACAACAAGAAGTACCTCGAGGAGAACGGCGTCGCCTTCACCACGATCGACCTGGCCGAGTGGCGCGCACCTGTCGCCTCGCTGATCGAGTCGGCCAACCCGACCGTGAAGGACTGGGCCGAGCGGATCCTCGACCTGCGCAAGTGACGATCCCCGTCGCCTGATCCGCGCTGCCTGCCCGGTCCTCGCACCGGGCAGGCAGCGCATCCGCCAAGGAGCATGATGCAGACCACACCCTGGCTCGGCGTGATCGCCGACGACTACACCGGCGCGAGCGATCTCGCCGGGATGATCGCGCGCACCGGCATGCGGGTCGTGCAGTACCTCGACATCCCCGACGCCGACACCGTGGTGGACGCGGACTGCGTCGTCGTCGCGCTGAAGAGCCGGAGCATCCCGGCGGCCGACGCCGTGGCACTCTCCCTCCAGGCGGCGGACTGGCTGGCCGCGCGGGGCGTCGAGCAGTTCTACTTCAAGTACTGCTCGACCTTCGACTCCACGGACGCGGGGAACATCGGCCCCGTCGCCGACGCGCTCGCCCGGCGTTTGGGCGCCGGCGGCGGTAGCGTCGGGAGCGCGGTCGGCGGGAGCGTCGTCTTCTGCCCCAGCTCACCCGAGCACGGCCGCACCACCTATCTCGGACACCACTTCGTCGCCGACCAGCTGCTGAGCGACTCCCCGCTGAAGGACCATCCGATCAACCCGATGACCGACAGCGATCTGCGCCGTGTGCTGCGGCGCCAGACCGAGACGGCGGTGGGGCTGCTCGCGCTCCCCGTCGTGCGCCGCGGCGCGGCGGCTGTCCGCGAGGCCCTCGCCGACGCCGAGGAGCCCTTCCTCATCGCCGACGCCACGTGCGACGAGGAGATCCTGATCCTCGCCGAGGCGCTGGTCGATGCCCGCCTCGTCACCGGGGGCGCGGCCCTGGGCGCCGCGCTCGCCATCCGCCGGCAGGCGGGAAGCGCCCCCTCCGCCGGCCCCGTGGTCCCCGCGGGCCGCGCCGTCGTCCTCGCCGGAAGCTGCTCCGCGGCCACCCGCGCCCAGCTGGACCGGCACCGGGCGGTGCACCCGTTCTTCACCGTCGACGTCTATGCGCTCGACCGCGGGGAGGACGTCGTGGGGGAGGCGCTGGCGTTCCTGGCCGGTCATCCCGACGAGATCCCCGCCGTGATCGCCTCCAGCGACCCGGAGGAGGTGCGTCGCGTGCAGGCCGATCTCGGCGTGGACCGCTCCGCCGCCCTGGTGGAGCAGGCACTCGGGCGGATCGCCCAGGGCGCCGTGCAGCAGGGGTTCTCCCGCATCCTCATCGCCGGCGGAGAGACCTCCGGCGCGGTGGTGAACAGCCTCGGCGTGCGCGCGCTGCGCATCGGCCGCGAGGTCGCCCCGGGCGTGCCCTGGACCGTGACGGTCGCGGAGCAGCCCCTGGGGCTCCTGCTGAAGTCCGGGAACTTCGGCGGGCCCGCGATCTTCGACGACGCGCTGTCGATCGCCGAGCAGACCAGC
>JBEBWQ010000093.1:0-8633 GCA_040392075.1 Microbacterium sp. | reverse complement strand
CCATCCGGTACAGCTCGGCGTAGCCGCGCACGCTCACCAGCGGCGTGCGCAGCTCATGGCTGGCGTCGCCGATGAACCGGCGCATCTGCTGCACCGTCCGCTCACGCTCGGCGAGGGCCCGGTCGAGCCGGTCGAGCATGGTGTTGATGGCGGCGTTGAGCCGGCCGACCTCGGTCGTGGGCTCGAGGTCGGTGAGGCGCTGGCTGAAGTCCCCGGTGGCGATCGCCATCGCCGCCTGCTCCACATGGCCCAGACGGCGGAAGGTGAGGGTGACGAGCCCGCGGATGAGGAGCGCGGCGACGAGGATGGTGATGAGGGCGACGGTCGTGTACACGCTGAAGTAGGTGGCGATCATGCCGTCGATCTCTTCCAGCGGCACCGCGACCACCTGGACGAAGTAGGTGCCGGCGGCCTCCTTCACCGTGGCCATGCCGCGGAAGAGCTCCCCGTTCTCGCCCGTGAAGGACAGCACGGCGTCGGGGTTGTCGTTCGCCTGCTGGAGGTCGAAGGAGGAGGGGAACTCCGGCTCGGGTCCGCGGGAGGAGGTGGTCGTCGCGAGCCGGGCGCCGTCGGCGCTGTACAGCGCCAGGGCGTAGTCGGTGGGGCGCGAGCCGCCCTCCCGCGGGGTGACGACGAGACCGCCCGCGCCGTCCGGCTCCAGGTCGAAGAACCGCCCGGCGAGATCGCTCGTGACCAGGCTCGGCAGCTGGGCCTCGATGTTGCCGATCAGCGCGTTGCGCAGGATCGGCACGGTCCCGACGCCCGCGACCACCAGTCCCAGCGCCAGCACCGCGACGGTCACCCCGGTGACCTTGGCGCGAAGGCTGATCCGCCGCCACCACCCGGTGACGGCGTCCTGGTGCTGGGCCATCGGGGTCAGCTCAGGACTTGCCGACCTTGAGCATGTACCCGAAGCCGCGCTTGGTCTGGATGAGGGACTCCTCGGTGTGCGGGTCGAACTTGCGGCGGAGGTAGGAGATGTAGCTCTCCACGATGCCGGCGTCGCCGTTGAAGTCGTACTCCCACACGTGGTCCAGGATCTGCGCCTTGGACAGGACCCGGTTCGGGTTGAGCATGAGGTAGCGCAGCAGCTTGAACTCGGTCGGGCTCAGCTCGATCGGCGTCTTGCCGATGTACACGTCGTGCGTGTCCTGGTCCATGGACAGCTCGCCCACGCGGATGACGGACTCCTCGTCGGCCTGCATGGTGCGGCGCAGGATCGCCTGCGCCCGGGCGACGATCTCGTCCAGGCTGAAGGGCTTGGTCACGTAGTCGTCGCCGCCGGCGTTGAGGCCCTCGATCTTGTCCTCGGTCTCGTCCTTCGCGGTGAGGAAGAGGATCGGGGCGGTGAACCCGGCGCCGCGCAGGCGCTTGGTCACGCTGAACCCGTTCATGTCGGGCAGCATCACGTCGAGGATGATGAGATCGGGTTCCTCCTCCAGCACGGCGGAGATGGTGGCGGCGCCGTTGGCGACGGTCTTGACCTCGAAACCGGCGAAGCTCAGGCCGGTGGAGAGCAGGTCGCGGATGTTGGGCTCGTCGTCGACGACCAGGATGCGCGCAGCAGTCATGCCCCCATTATGGTGACCGTTTCGATGAATCGGGTGACCCTTCCCCGGAAATCACCTGATCGGTACGATTCCGCCGTCGGGGAACGGCTATCTCTCCGTCAGCTCGTGCGCATCGAGGATCGTGTAGCTGTACCCCTGCTCGGCGAGGAAGCGCTGGCGGTTCTGCGCGAAGTCCTGGTCCACCGTGTCGCGCGCGATCAGGGTGTAGAAGCTCGCGGTGTGACCGGTGGCCGTCGGGCGCAGCAGGCGCCCCAGGCGCTGGGCCTCCTCCTGCCGGGAGCCGAAGGAGCCGGAGACCTGGATCGCGACGGAGGCGTCGGGCAGGTCCACGGAGAAGTTCGCCACCTTCGAGACGACCAGCAGGGAGAGCTCGCCCCGGCGGAACCGGCCGAACAGCTCTTCTCGGTCGTCCACCGGGGTGGCTCCGGTGATCTGCGGGGCGTCGAGGGCCGAGGCGAGGATCTCGAGCTGGTCGAGGTACTGGCCGATCACGAGGATCTGCTCGCCGGGATGCCGGGCGATGAGCGCGCGCACGGCGTCGATCTTCTCCGGTGCGGAGGCCGCGAGCCGATAGCGGTCCTCGTCGGCGGCGGCGGCATACTCCAGCCGCTCGTCGGGGTCCAGGTCCACCCTCACCTCGTAGCAGGCGGCAGGGGAGATGAAGCCCTGCGCCTCGATCTGCTTCCATGGCGCGTCGAAGCGCTTGGGGCCGATGAGGCTGAACACGTCGCTCTCCCGGCCGTCCTCGCGCACGAGGGTGGCGGTGAGCCCGATCCGGCGACGGGCCTGCAGGTCGGCGGTGAGCTTGAACACCGGGGCGGGGAGCAGGTGCACCTCGTCGTAGACGATGAGGCCCCAGTCCAGGGCGTCGAGGAGCGCCAGATGGGCGTACTGGCCCTTCCGCCGGGCGGTGAGGATCTGATACGTGGCGATCGTGACGGGCTTGATCTCCTTCACCTGCCCGCTGTACTCGCCGATCTCCTCCGGCGTGAGAGTCGTGCGCCGCAGCAGCTCGTCCCGCCATTGGCGGGCGCTGACGGTGTTGGTGACGAGGATGAGGGTGGTGGTGCCGGTGGCGGCCATCGCCGCGGCGCCCACGATCGTCTTCCCCGCGCCGCAGGGCAGCACCACCACCCCGGAGCCGCCGGCGGCGAAGGCGTCGACCGCCTCGCGCTGGTAGGGGCGCAGGGACCAGTCGTCCTCTGCGAGGTCGATCGGGTGCGGCGTGCCGGGGGTGTAGCCGGCGAGGTCCTCGGCGGGCCAGCCGATCTTCAGCAGCTCCTGCTTGATCTGCCCGCGCGCCCAGGCGTCGATGACGTGGCGATCCGGGGCGGGGTGGCCGACGAGGAGCGGCTGGATGCGCTTGTTCGAGGCCACCTGGGTGAGCACGGCCGGGTCGTCGGAGCGGAGGAGGAGGGCGCCCTCGTCATCGCGCTCGATCACGAGGCGTCCGTAGCGGTTCACGGTCTCGCGCAGGTCGACGGCGACCGAGGGTGGGACGGGGAAGCGCGAGTATCGGTCGAGCGTGGCGAGCATGTCGGAGGCGGTGTGCCCGGCGGCGCGGGCGTTCCACAGCCCCAGCCGGGTGATCCGGTAGGTGTGGATGTGCTCGGGAGCGCGCTCCAGCTCGGCGAACACGGCCAGGTCGTGGCGGGCGCTCTCGGCCTCGGGGTGCGCCACCTCGAGCAGCACGGTGCGATCGCTCTGCACGATGAGGGGTCCGTCAGCCATAGCGGTCCAGTCTACCGGCGTCGGCCCTTCGGCGGGCTCAGGGACCGGGTCCTCGCCTCCTCTTCCGCTGTTCGTGACGGGGCGCGGGAATGCGTGCATCCTTCCGGTGGCCTGCGCCGAAGAGGCGGGAGAGCGACGGCGTGGCCTCGTGGGAGGGCGGGCGGGTCGTGCTCAGTCGGCCGCGGGAAGCACGTCGATGGAGCGGATCGAGCGGACCGGCAGGGTGCGCTCGACGTCGGCGGCGCGGTCGAGGCCGCGCAGACGCCCTCCGCCGAGGCCCGTCGCCTCCAGGACGAGGATGCGGGAGGAGCCGTCGCGCAGCTCGATCTCCACGCGCACCGCGGCCTTGACGCGCACGGCGGCCGCCAGGGCACGATCGAGCCACGCCGCCTCGGCGTCGGCGCCGTGCGCGTCGCGGAGCCGCGCGATGAGCGGACGGTGGTCCGAACCGTCGGTCTCGAGAAGATCCGCCGAGGCGGGGGAGGACGCCCCGGGTCGACCGGCGTCGCCGACGATGGCCGGATGGCGCGCGTCGCGGAGCAGCTCCGCCGCGGTCGCCGGGCTCGCCGCCGTGAGCAGGGCGTCGTCGGCTCCGCGGGTCAGTCCCAGGGGGCGCAGGGCCTGATCCACCTCGAGGACGCGTCGCAGCGCGGCATCGTCGGTCTCGACCCGGGTCAGGCCCGTCGCCGGATCGAGACGCACATGGATCCGGCCATGCCGCTCTGCGGCCTGTGTCAGGAGGTAGTCGAGCGGTTGCGGGAGCCCGGTGAGGGAGATCCCGGTGAGGAAGGCGCGGATCGTCTCCGCGGTCTCCTCGCCGAGCAGTCCGCGATCGAGCGACTCGGCGCTGAACCGGTACAGCCCCGCCTGCGCGGCCGACTCCCGGTTCGCGATCGTGCGCAGCCGCATGTCCAGCACCGGCGCGAGCGGACCCGGCGCGATCGCCGTGAGGTCGTTCTGCAGGAAGAGCCGGTCCACCTCGGCGGGGAGCGCGGCGCGCAGCGCGCCGGGTTCGACCTCTTCGCCGGTGCGCAACGGCACGGCCCAGGCCGGCTCCGCCCCCTCGGCGTCCAGGCCGAGGAGTCCGGCACGGTCCCGGAGCGCCGCGGCCTGCGCGGGCCATTCCGGATCCCACGGGTACTGCGCAGGCCAGGCGCCGAGAGGGAGCCAGCCGCGCGTGCCGCCGGGGGAGGCGCCCGCTGCTGTGCGCAGGCCCTCCGGCAGTGACTCGCGGAACGCGGCGGCGAGCACGGCCCACCGCTCCGGCGCCGTGCGCCGCAGCCAGCCCTCCGCCGCAGGCGTCGCACGCACGGTGCGGTCGATCAGCCGGACGAGGTCCGCCGCCTGTGCGAGGGCGAGAAGGTCGTCCAGGTGGGTGAGGTCCAGACCCGCGTCGCCGAGACGCCGCCGCTCCGCGGAGTTCGCCTCTCCGCCGGCTCGCAGGGCCAGGGGCTCCGCCCGGGCCAGGAGCAGCAGCTCGGCCAGGGCGGTCGTTGTGGTGAACGCCCGTTCCGCCGCGTGCGCCGCCGCGGGCGGGTCGGCGACCGGGGCGGCCGCGACCGGCGGCGGGACAGGGAGATCCAGCGACCGGACCTCCCGGGCGACCTCCTCCGGCACCTGCGCATCCGGCGCCGGCGCGTCACCCGGTGCGCCGGTCGCCGCCTCGCCGGAGACCAGCAGGGCGCGGGCGATCAGCCGCTCCTGCAGGTTCCTGTCGATCGGGGTGCCGCAGTGCACCGCGGCGTGCAGGGCCTCGGCCTCGGGGCGGGGCAGAGCGCGCAGGGCGCGGGCGATCGAGGGGGGATCCAGCAGGGCCTCGGCGGCGTCGAAGAAGTCCTTCCAGCGCACGTCGGAGCGGATCCCGCGCAGGGCGAGCAGCGTGCGCAGGCTCGCGTCGTCCGCTGCAGCCAACTGCGCAGCCAACGGACGGGCGTGCGTGCTCATCGGTTCAGGAGCGGCGAGCCGCGCGTCCCTTTCGGATGAAGCTCATCACCAGCAGGGCGATGATGGCGGCGAACCCGATCGGCAGGCCCCACAGCGGGATCGCGGCGATCAGCGGCCAGGCGCCGATGGAGAACTCCTCGTGGTGCATCCCGACGGCCGTGCCGATGATGATGGCGAAGAAGCACAGGATCGACACCGCGACCAGGCCCAGGGCGGCGAACGCGAGGAAACGATCGATCGCGCGAACCGGCGGGGTCTCGGGGGCCTTCTCGGACGGTGTGCTCATCCTCCTCAGCCTACGCCACGGGGCCCTCCCCGGCGGTCCGTCCCGGCCCCTGCCCGCTCCGGCGGGCGGCGTCGCGTCGTGCCTCTCCGCGCCGCTGTCACAAGGGGGAGGGGTGCGCGCCGGGCTTCCGGCCTCGAAGGCTCCGACGATCGGCAGCGGGCCATCCCTTGCCAGCCTGCGGGCCCGGTCTCCGGCGGGGGCTCCCTTAGGCTGATGCCGTGGAGACGGACGACGAGGAGCAGCGGAACCGCCGCACCGCGCCCCTCTTCCGTCGTGTCGCCGACCGGGTGCCGACGAAGTGGTTCGCCAGCGCCTTCACCGTGCTCTTCCTCGCGATCACCGCATCGTTCGGCGGCCTCGCCACCGCGGCCGAGCCGGCGCCTGTGGCCCTGGTCGCGGGCCAGGCCCACGTCAACGGCCCGTTCGAGGTGACCGTCGAGAGGGCCTTCCTCTTCGACGCCCTGAGCGAGGCTGCCGCCTACGAGCGCGACGGCTTCCGCGTGCTGGTGCTGCGGGTGCGCGTCGAGAACGTGTGGACCCGCCCCGAGCACACCTCGGCGTACAGCAGCCTCCTGCGCTCCCTCGCGCCCTCGGTGCCGGGGGCCGTCCCGGCGGGCACGGCACGCGTCGACGACGGCACCCTCAATCCGGTGCTGCAGCCCGGCGTCCCCGCGGTCGTCGCCGTGGCCTGGCACGTGCCGGAGGAGGCGCTGTCCGGCGGCGACGAGCTGGCGGTCGTCATCAACGACCTCAGCGTGCGCACCGGCCGCTTCGTGACGTTCGGGGAGGAGTGGCACGACCCTGATCCTGCCGCGATCCTCACCCTCCCGGTCGGCGACGGGGGTGAAGGGTCGTGAGCACGCCCACCGGACGGCGTGCGCCGGCCCGGATGCGCGCCCTCACCTGGGTCGCCGGCATCGGGCTGGTCGTGGCGGCCTGGTTCGTCCAGACGGCGGCGCCCGGGTCGCAGGCCGTCTCGGAGGCGTTCCCCGTGACGGGCTCCGTCGGCGAGGAGGTCGCCGGCCGGGACATCGTCGTGACGGTCGAGGGGGTGCGCCGGGCAGCGGAGGTGAACGGCGGAGGCTGGTCGGGTGAGGGCAACTGGCTCGTCGTCGACATCGATGCGGCTTCGCGACTGACCTCCCGCGGCACGCTCCTCGGACTCGCCGAGTTCGTCACCGAGGAGGGCGTGACCTACCGCGCCAGCGAGCGGGCCGACGACAGTCTCTACCGGGGGCCCCTGACCGCCGGCATCCCCCGATCCGGGAGCCTGCTCTTCGAGCTGCCGGCCGGGTTCGACGGCGATGGCACGCTGCGGCTGGGTGTCGACATGGACGAGCGCTTCGACTCCGTGGTCGAGGTCCCGCTGGCGGTGTCGGGTCTCCCGATCGCGCCGCGCATCGAGATCGCTCCGGTCGGCTGGAGCGCGCCGTGAGCGGCGGGTGGCGGCGCAATCTCGTCGCGCTCGCCGCGCTGGTCGTGCTCGTCCCGGCGACGGTCGGGATCGTGCTGCAGCAGGAGCGCACCGAGACGGCGAACGCCTTCGGCGAGTTCCCCGTCACCGGCGCGCCGGGAGAGGCGCTCACGGTGGACGGGGTCGTGCTGGGGCCCGCGGAGGGAACGCTGCGGGGGCCCGGCACGGTTCCCAGCGATGTCCCTGCGGACACCCGAGTGCTCGTGGTCACCCTGCCCGTGGATGTGGGGGCAGGGGAAGGCGCCGGGGGATCGACCGGCGCCGAGGGAGCCGGTCTGGGCTGTCTGTCCCCGATCCTGCGTGAGGCGGGAGGACTCGGCCGTGACTGGACCGAGTCCTCGTTCGAGCTCGGATACGGCTTCTTCGGAGACGACGAGCGGCTCACCTCCTGTCCGTACGACGATGTCCGCCGGTTCGAGCTGACGCTGTCCTATCTCATCCCCGAGGATGCGACGGGCCCCTTCGTCGTCGACCTGGTCTGGGCCGATCTCCTCCCGCGGCTCGCGCGGATCCCGGTCGTCGGCTGACCGATTCGCGACCCGGCGACCCCTGATCCTGCCCGGAGGGATGCGCGGGGACCCGCCGGTGATGCGCGTTGCCGGGCTCAGCGACCGAGGCCGGCCGGCGGGGGAGAGCCGTCCGCGGCGGGCGCGGAGCCGCTCCCGCCGCCGCCCTCCGTCTCGCTGGAGGGGCCGGTCTTCGCGAGGGCCTCCTCATCGCCGGCGGTGGTCTCCGGGGGCGTGGCCTCTGCGGGCGCGCCCACGCGGTGCACGATCCCGTCATAGGCGCTGGCGACGACGAGGATGCGCAGCGGCTCGATCACCAGCGGCACGATCAGGAGGATCAGGGTGCCCAGCGGCATCCAGAACTCGATGCGGTCCTGCGGCCCGATCATGCGGACGATGCCGAACTCTAGGAACGCCTCGAGCGCGCCCACCGCGGTGAACAGCAGCACCGAGGCGCCGATCAGCAGGGGGCCGGCCCGCCACATCAGGGAGAGGGCGGTGACGATCGGGCGGAACCGTCCGGTGAACTGCCCCCAGAGGTCGCCCAATCGCGCACGCAGCCAGTCGGGCACCCGGGAGTAGTGCTCGCGCACGGTGTCGATCCGCCGCCCGCGCAACCGCACCGCGGGCGTGGCGATCGCGCAGCCGTAGACCACCCCGGCGATCGCGATCCAGGCCAGCGGCGGCACGACGAGCCCGCCCGCGACGCCGATCACGTGCTCGACCGCGTCCCACACCGCGGCCACCGGAGCGACCTGCTCCGCCAGCCAGGAGCGGAGCTCGCCGAGCCAGACCATGGCCTGCCGGGTGCTGATCCATCCGCCCACCGGAGCGAACAGGTCCTTCAGGAGAAGGATCGACCAGACGATCCAGAGCCCCTCCAGATAGATCGCGCCGAGGACGACGGTCTTCGGCAGCCGGTCCCGGTAGCGGCCGTATGCCCAGCGCAGGGCGAAGGCGGCGACGATGACCGCGCCGGTGACCGGTCCGAAGCTCAGCTCGCCCCGAGCCAGATCGCTGCCGGTCTCGATGTCGAGGAAGGCCTCCTGCGCCACGAGCCCCGTGGTGACCTCCAGCACACGGCGCTGGTAGTCGAGGAAGTCGTCCTGCAGGTAGCCGCG
>JBEBWQ010000092.1:0-8809 GCA_040392075.1 Microbacterium sp. | reverse complement strand
AGCACCTGCGGCTTGGTCGCGGCGTGCAGGCGGGTGGGCACGTCGCGGAAGCGCAGCAGGCCGATCGCCGCCATCAGGCAGAGCAGGCCGCCGAGCAGGATCAGCACCAGCACGAGGACGTCGATGACGACGTCGGGGATCTCCAGGCCGAAGAGGTTCATGAGGGCGTGTTGTCCCTTCGTGCGACGTACCGGGCGACCGAGATGGAGCCGAACACGCCCACCGCGGCGATGATGAGCATCACCGGCAGGCTGCGCAGGTGGCCGTTCACCGCCATCTCGGCGCCCAGGACGCAGAGCACCTCGGTCAGCAGCACGTCGGAGGCGACCGCACGGTCGAGGATCGACGGGCCCCGCACGATCTGGATCACGGTGAGGAGCGCCGCGACGGAGAAGACGACGAAGATCACCAGCATCAGCACGTTCTGGACGGTCATCGGTCGCTCCCCTTCCGCGCGGGTGCGGCAGAACCGTCCCGCGCCGCCGCGCGCTCCGCGCGCAGATCCTCCTTGAGCGCACGATACTGCGCGGGAGAGCCGAGCGCGCGGACCACGCGTCTCTCCCACCGGAGGATGCTCCGGCGCATCTCGTCGACCTCCGCCCGGTTGCGGGGCCCGATCACGTGCAGATAGAGGATGCCGCGCTCGCGGTCGGCCTCGACCACGAGGGACCCGGGGATGAGCGAGGAGACGACCGACACGTGCGTCATCATCAGGTCGTCCGGGTAGCACAGCGGAACCGCGATGATCGCCGTGCCCGGCTGCCGGCCGAAGCGGAGGACCTCGACGGTCACGCTGAGCGCGCCGTGGACGACGGCGGCCAGGAACTGCACGACGAACAGCGCCGCCCACCAGGGGTTGATCCGTCCGGAGAGCTCCACCGTGGGCAGCCGGAAGACACGGGTGACGAAGATCGCCACGACGAGGCCGGTGAGGAAGGCCAGCAGCGTGAACTGGTTCCACAGCAGCATCCACAGCAGGATCAGCCAGGCGAGGAACGGCAGCTGCATCCACACGTGGCGCAGAGCGCTGCGGCGGGACTCGGGGCTCACGGGGTCACCTCCCCCTTCGGCTCGCCGACCAGGTCGGTGAGCTGAACGAGGGTGACCGGCTCGAGGATGGTCTGGCCGATGCGATCGCAGAACGCGTAGAGAGGACCCGCGAAGATGGTCAGGCAGAGGGTCACCCCGACCATGCCGCCCGTCGCATATGTCATGATGCGGGGGATCCGGCGCTCCTCCTGCTGCTCGTCGGCCGCCGGGGCGTCCTCGAGGTGGGCGATGCGCCCCTCGGTCTCGGAGGAGTCCTCCTCCTCGCGCCAGAAGGCGAGGTTCCAGGCCCGCATGAGGGCGTACAGGGTGAGGAGGGAGGTGACGATGCCGCCGACGATCAGGGCGATCATGAGCGGGGTGCCCACCTCGGCGGCGGCCAGGAACAGCCCCACCTTGCCGATGAACCCGGAGAACGGGGGCAGGCCGCCGAGGTTCAGGGCCGGAATGAGGTAGAGCACCGCGAGGACCGGGGCGATCGTCATCAGCCCCTTGACCCGGAGGATGGAGGTGCTGCCGGTGCGTCGTTCGATGAGGCCCACCGCGAGGAACAGGGTCGTCTGCACCACGATGTGGTGCACGATGTAGTAGACCGTGGCGCCGAGCCCGGCCGGTGTCGCGATCGCCAGGCCGAAGATCATGTATCCGACGTGGCTGACGAGCGTGAACGACAGGATCCGCTTGAGCTCGGCCTGCGCCACCGCGCCCAGCACGCCCACGATCATGGTGGCCAGGGCGATGATGCCCAGCAGCATGTCGATGTCGTTGTCGGCGAACAGCTGGGTCTCGGTCCGGATGAGCGCGTACACGCCGACCTTCGTGAGCAGGCCCGCGAACACCGCGGTCACCGGCGCGGGCGCGGTGGGGTAGGAGTCGGGCAGCCAGAACGAGACGGGGAAGATCGCCGCCTTGATGCCGAAGGCGATCACCAGCAGCAGGTGCAGCACCAGCTGGGTCTCCTGGGGCAGCTGCGGCATGCGCTCGGCGATCTGGGCCATGTTCACCGTGCCGACCGCGCCGTAGATCGCCGCGATCGCCGCGAGGAACAGGATCGACGAGACCAGCGAGACGACGATGTAGACCGCGCCGGTGCGGATCCGCGACTCCGTGCTGCCCAGCGTGATAAGCACATAGGAGGCGACCAGGAGGATCTCGAAGCCGACGTAGAGGTTGAACAGGTCGCCGGCGATGAACGCGGTGAAGATGCCCGCGGAGAGGATGAGGTACGCGGGGTTGAAGATCGAGGTCGGCGTCTCCTCGATCCCGTCGGCTATACCCTGGCCCACCGAGAAGAGCAGCACGGCGAGCAGCACGATGCTGGAGATCAGGACGAGCAGGGCCGCCAGCCGGTCCACGTACAGGACGATGCCCAGGGGGACGGGCCATCCGCCGACCGACACGGCCAGCGGGCTGCCGCTGTCGACCGCGACGAGCAGCACGGCGGCGATCACCGCGACGGCGGCGAGGGTGATGATCGAGACCGCGACCTGCAGCCGTGGTCGGCGCCCGAAGATCAGCGTGATCGCCGCGCCCAGCAGCGGCAGGGCGACGAGGAGGGGGACGAGTGCGCTCATACGTCGCCCTCCTTCCTCTCCGCGTCGTTCTGTCCGTCCCGTTCCGGTTCGGCGCTCTCGCGCGCCTCGCGCCGGGTCGGTGGACGCTCGGTGTCGACCGCCGCGGACTCCCGTTCCCCGCCCTCCGGCCCCTCGGCGCGGATGTCCGGCTCCGGGAAGGATGCCGACAGCGGCATGTCCACCGGGGCGTCGTCGTGGATGGCGGGGTTGTCCCGCCCGTGCAGCACGATGATGGGGGCGGCCTGCTCTCCGAGGAAGTCGGTCGTGGCCTCTTCGTCCTCCTCGTCGCCCTCGTCCTCCAGCGCTTCCTCGTCGGCGTCCGTGCGCTCGCGCAGGGCGATGTCGGCCTCATCGTCCTCGACCGTGTCGGCCTGACCCAGCTGCCAGGAACGGTAGATGAGGGCGAGGAGGAAGGCGGTGATCGCGAAGGTGATGACGATCGCGGTGAGCGTCAGCGCCTGCGGCAGCGGATCGCTCATCGCTCCTTCGGAATCCGAGAAGGGGGCGACGCCCGGAACGCCCATCACGATGAGCAGCAGCAGATTGGTCGCGTTGCCCAGCAGGAGGAAGCCGATGAGCACGCGGGTGAGGCTGCGCTCCAGCATGGCGTACACGCCCGCGGCGAACAGCACGGCCATGATCACGATCAGGGTGAGCGAGACGTCCATCAGACGCTCACCCCCCGTCGGCGCAGCTCCTGGGCCTGGCGGTCCACCTCGGCGCCGAGGCTGCGGAGCACGTCCAGCACGAGACCGATCACCACGAGGTACACGCCGACGTCGAACACCGTCGAGGTGACGAACTCCACGTGCCCGATCAGCGGGATCTCCCACTCCCAGAACGAGCTGGTCAGCGGCGCCATCCCGAAGAACAGCGGGACCACGGCGGCGCCGACCGCGAGGATCATGCCCGCGCCCAGGAGGTGGCCGGCGTCGGTGGGCGCGGCGGCGCCCAGCTCCCAGCGCCCCCCGGCGATGTAGCGCATCACCAGCGCCATCCCGGCGACCAGGCCTCCGGCGAAGCCGCCGCCGGGGGCGTTGTGTCCGGCGAAGAGCAGGAAGATCGAGACCACGATGATGGTGTGGAAGAGGATCCGCACGATCACCTCGAGCAGGATCGAGCGGGAGGCGGGGTCCATCCGCTGGCCGCCCACGAGCCAGGCCCGCGGCGCCGAACGGTTCTCGGCGGTCTGGAAGCGCACGCCCTCGGTGGTCTCCACCAGCGGGCGCCGCTCGGCGGAGCGGCGCTTCGCCGACGGCACGGCGCGGGTCGCCGCGAGGAGGTCCGCGCGGTGGGTGACGAACACGAGCGAGGCGACGCCCGTGGCCGCCAGGACGAGCACGGAGAGCTCGCCCATGGTGTCCCAGCCGCGCAGGTCCACCAGCGCCACGTTGACGACGTTCTTCCCGTGCCCGAGCAGGTAGGCCATCTCCGCGAAGTCGACCGACACCGGAGCGGCGATGCGCGACTGGGTGGCGACCAGGACCACGAGCGCCATCATGAGGCCGGTGGCCCCGGCCAGCAGCGCCCGCGGGAGGCGACTGACCGAGGCGTTGTGCTCGCCGAGCTGCGCGGGCAGCCGGCGCAGCACCAGGGCGAAGGTGACGAGCGTGACCGTCTCGACGAGGATCTGCGTGAGGGCGAGGTCCGGTGCGCCGCTGGTAGCGAACAGCACCACCATGCCCAGGCCCGTGACCGATACGAGCACCACCCCGGTGTAGCGCTTCTTCGCCCGCACCGCGATGAGCCCGGCCGCGGCCATGATCGGCGCCACGGCCAGCTGTGCGGGCGTGTGCCAGAGCGACAGCGAGAGACGCTGCAGGTCGCTGCCGAACAGCGCCGTGGCCTCCGCAGCCACCACGACGACGAAGATCGTGCCGACGTACACCGGCAGCGAGCCGCGCTGGGTGAGGGTGGTGGTGAGCACGGAGAGGCGGTCCACCGCGCGGGTGACGAGGTAGTACACGTCGTTCGCGGTGAACGGCAGCACACGCCCCCGGGCGTCGCGCCCGGTGCGGCGCAGCAGCAGGAACAGGCCGATTCCCAGGAGCACCGTCCCCACCGAGAGGAAGAGGGCGGGCTCCCAGCCGTGCCAGAGCGCGAGATGCCCCGCTTCGGGCACCGTGCCGTCGGGCCGGAGCGCGCGCATGGTGATCGCGTAGTCGTGCAGCACCGGGTCGAGCCAGGGGGAGCCGATGCCCACCACGACGGTGGTGAGCGCCAGCAGCACCGGCGGCAGGAGGAAGCCGACCGGGGGGTGCGGCCAGGTCACATCGGGGACCCGCTGACCCTCCGCGTCCCGCTTGCGCCAGAACGCGCCCCACAGGAAACGGGTGCCGTAGGCGGCCGTGAGGAGCGAACCGAGCAGCACCCCGGCGAGCGCGATCCCGCCCCACACCGAGCCGGCCATCGCGTCGGCCAGGAGCGCGGTGAGCCCTGCCTCCTTGCCGACGAAGCCGATCGTCGGGGCGATGCCCATCATCGAGGCGACGGCCAGGAACGCCGCCGTCGCCATCACCGGGGCCTGCCGGCCCACACCGGAGAGCTCGGCGACGTCTCGGGTGGAGAGCTGGCGGTCGATGATGCCCACGATGAGGAACAGCGCCGACTTGAACAGCGCGTGGCTGAGCACGAGGGCCAGGGCCGCCAGCGCCGCATCCGCCGTGCCGTAGCCGGCGATCACGGCGAAGAAGCCGAGCTGGCTGACCGTCCCGAAGGCGAGGATGCGCTTGAGGTCGCTCTCGCGCAGCGCCTGGTACCCGCCGATCAGCATGGTCAGCACGCCGAGGCTCACCAGGATCGGCCGCCAGGCCGCCGACTCGGCGAAGACCGGGGAGAAGCGGGCGATGAGGTAGATGCCCGCCTTGACCATCGCGGCGGCGTGCAGGTACGCGCTCACCGGCGTGGGGGCGGCCATCGCGCCCGGCAGCCAGAAGTGGAAGGGGAAGATCGCGGACTTGCTGAGCGCGCCCACCAGCAGCATGACGATCGCCGCCTCGACCAGCGGACCCGTCGGCGGCGCCGACAGCAGCGCGGCGATGCTCGTGGTCTCCCCGGCGACGGCGAGGAAGACCGCCCCGACGAACATCACCAGGCCCCCGAGCGTGGTCACCAGCAGCGCCTGCAGAGCGGCACGACGGCTGGCGGCACGACGGCGGTAGTAGCCGATGAGGAGGTAGGAGAGGATGCTGGTGATCTCCCAGAACATCACCAGCAGGATGATGTCGTCGGTCAGCACGAGGCCGTACATGGCCCCGGCGAAGCCGAGCAGGACGCCGGCGAACTGGCCGAGCTCCGCGCCGCCGCCGCGGAAGTACCAGCGGCAGTAGGCGAGCACGAGCGCCCCCACCCCGGTGACGATGAGGGTGAGCAGCCAGCTGAGCGGATCCATCCGCATCGAGAGGTCCAGTCCCAGCTGCGGGATCCACGGGAGCGACTTGGACGGCGCCTCCCCGGCGAGCACGGCCGGCGTCAGCATCAGCGTGTGCACGAAGGCCGCGGCCGGCACGAGTGCGGCGATGACGAAGGCCCAGGGGCCGATGAGGCGCAGAAGCAGCGGAACGAGGAGGGATCCGAGGAGGAAGACGGCGAGGAGCGTCAGCATAGGCGGCTCCTCGGAGCTCGTCGGCCGTGAGCGGCACAGGCGGGCGATGGCGTTTCCCCTCATTTTACCGACCCGATCGGGTCGGATCGGTCCGTTCGGGGAAAATTCCGCTCGAGGAATATTCACCGCGGCCTGCCGGGCGCGCTCATCCGCATCCCTTCCCCTCCTCCTGCACCGCCTCCTCCCCGCACACGCCGGTGCCGGCCGTCTGCGGGATGCCGGTGTGGGCCCCGGCACCCCGGCCGGCATCCGCCTCTGCCCCTCACCCACGTCGCGAACCATCCGGCGTCACGAGCCGTCCGGCGTGCGTGTCCGCATCCCGACGGAGGACGGCGTCGGCGCCTGCATCTGCATCTGCATCTGCACGGGCAGGGAACGCGGCACGGCTCCCGGTGCGCCTAGGCTGTTCGGGTCATGGAAACCGCCCTCACCCGTTCTCAGTTCGTCCGCTGGCGCGCCGCCGTCTTCGCCATCTTCCTGGTGAACGGCGTGATCATCGCCACCTGGGCCGCTCGCGTGCCCGACATCAAGGCCGCCCTGGGCGTTGGCAACTCCGCCGTGGGGATGATGCTGCTGTTCATGGGGATCGCCTCGATCGTCGGCCTCACCCTCAGCCCCCTCGTGATGGCGCGGATCGGCGCACGGCGCGGCATGCTGGCGGGCATGGTCCTGGAGGCCGCCGGGATGGCGATCCTCGGCCTCGGGGCGACGGCGCTCGGCTCCTACCCCCTCGCGGTGATCGGCCTCGTGCTGATGGGGTTCGGCATGGGCGCGGTCGACGTGATGATGAACGTCGAGGCCACCGCCATCGAGCAGCACGCCGGACGGACGCTGCTGCCGCTGTTCCACGCGTTCTTCTCCTTCGGCACGGTCCTGGGCGCCGGGATCGGCTGGGCCGCCGCCGGACTGGCGCTCAGCGTGACGGTGCACGCCCTGGCGATCGCGGCGATCGTGCTGGCGTGCGCCGTCGTCAGCATCGCGCAGGTGCCCGACCGCGAGGCCACGCAGGACCCCGAGCCCGCCGGCACGGAGGGCACCCCGGCGAGACGGCACTGGCGGGAGCGGCTGTCCGACGCGCTGTCGGCCTGGCGTGAGCCGCGCACCTACGCGCTGGGCATCATCATGCTCGGCATGTCCTTCGCCGAGGGTGGCGCGAACGACTGGATGGCCCTCGGCGTCAGCGAGGACCATGGCGCCGGCCCGGCGGTCGGTGCCGCGGTGCTGACGGTGTTCGCGGTGTGCATGACGCTCGTGCGCATCGTGGGCGGCCCGCTCGTGGACCGCTTCGGCCGGGTGCTCGTCCTGCGTCTCCTCGCCGTCGCGGCGACGGCGGGCATCCTGCTCTTCGTCTTCGCGCCCTCGCTGCCCTTCGTCTTCCTCGCCGCGGCGCTGTGGGGCGTCGGTGCCTCGCTCGGCTTCCCGCTGGGCATGTCGGCCGCCGCCGACGATCCCGCCCGGGCCGCCGCCCGGGTGAGCGCGGTGGCCACGATCGGCTACATCGCCTTCCTCGGCGGCCCTCCGATCCTCGGGGTCGTCAGCGAGCACATCGACCTGCTGAACACCCTGCTCATCCTCGCCGTGCTGGTGATCGCCTCGGGGCTCGCCTCGGGGGCCGCACGGCCGCTGGAGCCCGCGCGGCCGGCCCCCGAGCCCATCGAGGGTCGCTGACTCCGGCGCCGGTCTCGGGATCCCGCGATCCCGCCCCACCCGCTCCCTCTCCTCGGTCCCGCAGCCCCGCCCGGTGCCGTAGGCTCATCGGGTGCGTCTCGTCATCGCCCGCTGCTCCGTCGATTACACCGGCCGCCTGAACGCGCACCTGCCGCTGGCCACCCGGCTGCTCGTGCACAAGGGGGACGGGAGCCTGCTCGTGCACTCCGACGGCGGCAGCTACAAACCGCTGAACTGGATGAGCCCGCCCTGCCGGCTGGAGACCGAGGAACCCGGCGAGGAGGAGGCCACCGCCGGCGTGACGGAGGTCTGGCGGGTGACGCACACCAAGACCGGCGATGCCCTGCGCGTGCAGATCTTCGAGGTGCTGCACGACTCGGCCCATGATCTGGGCGTCGACCCCGGCCTGCAGAAGGACGGCGTGGAGGCCGACCTGCAGCGCCTGCTCGCCGAGCAGGTGGACCGCGTCGCCGACGGTGCGACGCTCGTCCGCCGGGAGTACCCCACGGCGATCGGCCCGGTGGACCTGATGGTGCGCGACGCCGACGGCCGCGCGATCGCGGTGGAGGTGAAGCGCCGCGGCGACATCGACGGCGTGGAGCAGCTCACCCGGTATCTGGAGCTGCTCGGCCGCGACCCGCACCTCGCGCCCGTGCAGGGGGTCTTCGCCGCGCAGGAGATCAAACCGCAGGCGCGCGTCCTCGCCGAGGATCGGGGCATCCGCTGCCTCGTCCTGGACTACGAGGACATGAAGGGCATCGAGTCGGGCGCACCCCGGCTGTTCTAGGGTCGGCCCTCACCCTTCTCGCGTACGGCCATCCTCTGCCCGTACGGCCTCGGCTCGATCCTCGCCGCGGCGATCTCGGGGCTCGAGGCTCGAGGCTCGAGGCTCGAGGCTCGAGGAGGAGCATCGTCG
>JBEBWQ010000091.1:0-8831 GCA_040392075.1 Microbacterium sp. | reverse complement strand
CGACGTTGCCCTTCGACTTCGACATCTTCTTGCGGTCGGGGTCGACGATGAAGCCGCTGATCGCCGCGTGGTCCCAGGGCGAGCGGCCGTCCTCCAGCAGCGATCGGAGCATCGTGGAGAAGAGCCAGGTGCGGATGATGTCCTGGCCCTGCGGGCGCAGGTCGAAGGGCGCCACCAGCGCCCACAGCTCCTCGTCGCGCTGCCAGCCGCCGGCCAGCTGCGGGGTGAGCGAGGAGGTCGCCCAGGTGTCGAGGATGTCGGCCTCGCCCTCGAAGCCGCCCGGCACGCCGCGCTGCTCGGCCGTGTACCCCGGGGGCACATCGATGGTCGGGTCGATGGGGAGGGTGGTCGCGTCCGGCACGATCACCCGGGCGTGGTCGCGCTCGCCGTCCTCGTCCAGGCCGTACCAGACCGGGATCGGCACACCGAAGAAGCGCTGGCGCGAGACGAGCCAGTCGCCGGTGAGCCCGTCGGTCCAGTTCTCGTAGCGGACCCGCATGAAGTCGGGGTGCCATTGCAGCTCGCGGCCCTTCTCGAGGAGCGCCTCGCGGATGCCGGCGTCGCGGGCGCCGTTGCGGATGTACCACTGGCGGGTGGAGACGATCTCCAGCGGCCGGTCGCCCTTCTCGAAGAACTTCACCGCGTGGCTGAAGGGCTTCGACACCTCCGTCAGCTCGCCGGACTCCTCCAGGAGCTCGACGATCCGCTTCTTCGCGCTGAACACCGTCTTTCCCGCCAGCTCCGCGTAGGCGGCCCGGCCGGCCTCGCTCGTGATGGCCTCGGGCACGTCGGCGAGCACCCGGCCGTCCTGGCCGAGGATGGTGCGGTTGGGCAGGTCCAGCTCGCGCCACCAGACGATGTCGGTCACGTCGCCGAAGGTGCAGATCATCGCGATGCCCGAGCCCTTGTCCGGCTGGGCCAGGTGGTGCGCGAGCACCGGGACCTCGACCTCGAAGAGCGGGGTGCGCACGGTCCGGCCGAAGTACGGCTGGTACCGCTCGTCCTCGGGATGTGCGACCAGGGCGACGCAGGCGGCGAGCAGCTCGGGGCGCGTCGTCTCGATGTGGATGTCGCCGGTGCCGTCGGTCTTGTGGAACGCGAGGCGGTGGAAGGCGGCCTGCTGCTCACGGTCCTCCAGCTCGGCCTGGGCGATCGCGGAGCGGAAGTCCACGTCCCACAGCGTCGGGGCCAGGGCCTGGTACGCCTCGCCGCGCTCGATGTTGCGCAGGAACGCGAGCTGGCTCTGCCGGATCGACTCGTCGGAGATGGTGCGATAGGTCTGGGTCCAGTCCACGCTGAGGCCGAGCTGACGGAACAGCGCCTCGAAGTGCTTCTCGTCCTCGACGGTCAGCCTCTCGCACAGCTCGATGAAGTTGCGACGGCTGATCGGCACCTGGTCCGCGGCCCGGCTGGACTTGTTGTCGCCGCCCTCGAAGGGCGGAGCGAAGCCGGGATCGTAGGGGAGCGACGGGTCGCAGCGCACCCCGTAGTAGTTCTGCACGCGGCGCTCGGTGGGCAGGCCGTTGTCATCCCAGCCCATCGGGTAGAACACGGTCTTGCCGCGCATGCGCTCGTAGCGCGCCTTCACGTCGGTGTGGGTGAAGGAGAAGACGTGCCCGATGTGCAGGCTGCCGCTCGCAGTGGGCGGCGGGGTGTCGATCGAGTAGACATCCTCGCGGGCTCCTGCCCGGGCCCGGTCGAACAGGTAGGTGCCCTGCTGCGCCCAGACGCCGTCCCACTTCGCTTCGAGACCTTCGAGGACGGGCTTGTCGGGGATGGCGGCCATGAGGGTCTCCTTGCGCGATGTGTGCGGCACCGTGTGAGCGTGCCTGAGTGTGGGAACCCCGTCATTCTACCGGCGTCCGACGAGGCGGGGCGGGCCCAGCCCCGCCCCGGAGGAGGGGCGCCGGACAGAGCGGATCCGCGGAGCGGAGGGAGACCCGTGGACACGTGCCGCGACGGGTGTTCTCGTTCTGCTCCGGGCGGACGGTGAGGGAGAGCGTCAGGCGGCGATCCGCTCCCACTCGCGGCGGGAGAGGGCGAAGGCGAGGTGCGGCATGTCGACGTTCCGGAACCGCACCAGGAAGCGGCGGCGCACGGTCATGCCCAAGCGGATGGCGACGTTCATCGACGCGATGTTCGTATCGCGCACCTTGGCGTAGAGCTCGTCGGTGTCCAGGGTCCGGAACGCCCAGTCGCGGCAGGCCGACGCCGCCTCGGTCGCATAGCCGTGGTGCCAGTGCCGCCGCTGGAAGAGATAGCCCACCTCGAACACCGACTCGTCCTCGATCAGCTGACGGGTGATGCCGCACTGCCCGATCACCTCGCCCGTCTCCCGCAGGACGACGGCGCCGGGGGCGACGCCGTCGTCGACAAGGCGGCGCTGGGCGTGCTGCAGCCAGGCGAGGGACCCGGCGTCGTCGAAGGGCCCCTCGTAGGCGGCCATCGCGATCGGATCGGACAGGTAGACGCGCAGTGCCGGCAGGTCCTCGTCGCGCAGTGGGCGGATCTCCAGGCGGGGCGTCGTCAGGTGCATCGCCCCAGTCTCGCACCGGTTCAAGGGGTCCTGCCTGCAGCGGGCTCATCCGCGCGCCCGGTGTCCTTGTCTGGTCCCGCAGGACGCGGAGCTTCACCGGGCTCGTCCGTACGTGAGCCGGGTTCCTCCGATGGCGCCGCGCCGGGCGCGACGGATCGAGCCGGAAGAGTCGAGCCGGTAGAGGAGGTCGAGCCGGGCGCGAGGTCGATCCGGAGGAGGTCGAGCCGAGGACATATGCCGGATCGCGTATCAGGACCGCGAGGAACGTCCTCATACCGGCATATCTCCTCGCCGGGGGCTTCGCCCGGGGCGCGGCCGCGCGAGACAGCGGGGCGCGGGACACGCCGGGGAGCCCTGCGAGGCAGGCCCTGAGTAATTCGACGGAGTACAGAAACCGGTAGGCTGGCGACATGTCCCCACTTCGACGACTGTCCTTCGCCGCTGCCCTCGCGGCGGCCTCCGCGCTGGTGCTCAGCGCCTGCTCCGCCCCCGCGGAGACCGGCGGAAGCACGCCCGAACCCGCGGCGGCCGGCGGCGAGCTGGTCTGGGCGATCGAGGGGGCGAACCTCTTCTCGGGGCACATGGACCCGCAGGTCAGCCAGCTCGACGTCTCGGCCATGGTCCAGCGCAACGTGCTCGACTCGCTGGTGTTCCAGGAGGCCGACGGCACCTTCTCACCGTGGCTGGCGGAGGAGTGGAGCGTCTCCGACGACGGCACCGTCTACACGTTCACGCTGCGCGACGACGTGACCTTCCACGACGGCGAGCCCTTCGACGCCGCCGCGGTGAAGGCGAACTTCGACCGCATCGCCGCTCCGGAGACGAAGTCGGCTCAGGCGGCGGCCATGCTCGGCGGAGAGTTCTACGCGGGCACCGATGTGATCGACGCGCAGACCGTCGCGGTGCGCTTCACCCAGCCCTACGCGCCGTTCCTGCAGGCCGCGAGCACCGCGAATCTCGGGTTCTACTCGCCGACGGTGCTGGAGACCGCCGCCGATCGGCTGAGCGCCGGCGGTCCCGGCGTCACGGTCGGCACCGGCCCGTTCGTGCTGACCGACGTCGTCCCCGAGCAGGAGATCGTCTTCACCCGCAACGCCGACTACGCCTGGGGCCCGAACGGCGGAGGCGCTCCACAGCTGGAGACGCTGCGCGTCTCCCTCCTGCCCGAGGCCTCGGTGCGCGCCGGCGTCGCCTCCGCGGGCGAGGCCGACGTGGTCAGCCAGCTGCCGCCGAACCTGGTCGGCGGCCTGGGCGGGGACCTCCGGGTGGACGCCAACGAGTACCCGGGGCTGCCCTACTCGCTCTTCCTCAACGAGGCCTACGGCGTCTTCGCCGACCCGCTCGTGCGCGAGGCCTTCTCCCGGGCGATCGACATCGATGCGGCGGTCGAGGAGATCTACTTCGGCCAGTTCCCGCGGGCCTGGAGCATCCTGGGCTCGACCACGCCCGGATACGACGACGCGCTGGAGGGCACCTGGCCGTTCGACGCGGAGCGCGCGAACGCGCTGCTCGACCAGGCCGGCTGGACCGAGAAGGGCGCCGACGGCGTCCGCACCAAGGACGGCCAGCGCCTCTCGGCCCGCTGGATCGCCTGGACGCCGGTGCCCGACGACCGCGCGGCCCTGGGCAACGCCATCCAGTCCGACCTGGCCGCCGTCGGCTTCGAGATCGTGCGCGAGACCCTCGAGCCCGGCGCCTACAACGAGCAGTACGAGCCCAAGACCTTCGACGTCACCGACTGGGGCTACTCGGGCGTCGACCCGGATCTGCTCCGCAACCACCTGCACACCGACGGGTTCCAGAACGCCTCCCAGGTGAGCGATCCGGCCCTGGACGCGCTGCTGGAGTCGGGCGTGACCACCGCCGACCCGGCCGAGCGCGCGGCGATCTACCGCGAGGTGCAGCAGTGGAACGCGGCGCACAACGCGATCGTGCCGCTGTACAGCCCCTCGCTCATCACCGCGGTGAACGACCGCGTGAGCGGCATCGTGTACGACCTGTACGGCCGCCCGCTGTTCGCCCGGGCGAGCATCGGCTGAGCAGACGGTCCTCCGTCCTCGCCCCGGGGGCGGGGGACCTGCTCCGTCCCGTCCTCCGGCGCGGAGCCCGGGATCGGCGGCTCGTCGGCGTGAGCCGGCAGACCCTGCGGCTCCGTCGGCCGTCCCGCCCGCGCGCAGGATGAGGGAACGGGGAGGGGTCGCCTCCGCCGTGCGGGCACCGGGTGCGCGAGACGTGCGGCCCGGGGCGCCGGGTCCGGACGCGGCGGAGTCATCGGCGGGATCACGGGACCGGCCTCCCCACGGCTTTCGTAAGGTGGGAGCGTGATGCGCGGAGTGCTCTGGCGGGTGGCGGGCGTCGTCCTGTCGACCGTCCTGTCTGCCGTGATCGTGCTCTGGGGCGCCGCGACCCTCGCGTTCCTCGCCTTCCGGGTGATCCCCGGGGACCCGGTATCGGTGATGCTCGGCCCGCAGGCGCAGGTGAGCGAGGCGGTCAAGGAGGCGATCCGTGCCGAGCTGGGACTGCAGCGTCCCCTCGCGGAGCAGTACCTGAGCTATCTGGGCGGGCTCCTCCGGGGCGACCTCGGCGACTCCTACCAGCTGCGGATGCCGGTGGCGGAGGTGATCGGCCGTCAGCTGGGGGCCACGCTGGAGCTCACCGCCCTCGCCCTCCTCCTCGCCGTGCTCCTGGCCTTCGCCGCGGCCCTCCTGGCGCGGGGGCCGCTCACCCGGGGCGCGGTGGCGGCCGCGGAGCTGATCGTGCTCTCCTCGCCGGTGTTCTGGATCGGGCTCGTGCTGCTGGCGGTGCTCTCCTTCGGGCTGGGGTGGTTCCCGGTGCCCGGGTCGCGCAACCCCGCCGCGGTGATCCTCCCCGCCCTCACCCTGGCGCTGCCGGTGGCGGCGCTGCTCGGCCAGGTGCTGCGCGACGGCATCGAGGCCGCGGAGCGGCAGCCGTTCGCCGTCACCGTGCGGGCGCGCGGCGCGGGGCCTGCCCGGCTCACCCTGCGCCACACCCTGCGCCACGGCGGGATCGGGGCGCTGACGCTCGCCGCGTACCTCGTCGGGTCTCTGCTGGGCGGGGCGGTCCTGGTGGAGCAGGTCTTCGCTCGTCCCGGCCTCGGGCGGGTGACGCTCGCGGCCATCACCGACCGCGACCTCCCGGTGATCACCGGCATCATCCTGTGCAGCGCGCTGGCGTTCGTGATCGTGAACACCGCGGTGGAGCTGCTCGCCCCGCTCATCGACCCGCGCCAGCGCGGCACCCGCCGCTGGCCCCGGGGCGCGGTCGAGGTCATCGCGGAGCGCGCGGAGGGGGAGGCGTCATGACCCTCGCCCGGCGCACCGCTCTCGTCATTGCCCTCCTGGTGCTCGCGCTCATCGCCGTCGCCGCGCTCGCCCCGCAGCTGTTCACCGGGCAGGACCCGCTGCAGACCGAGGTCCGTGGTGCGCTGCAGCCGCCGAGCGCCGCCCACCCGTTCGGCACGGATCAGAGCGGGCGGGACGTGTTCGCGCGCGTCGTCCACGGGGCGGGGCGGTCCGTGGGGATCGGGCTGCTCGCCACCGCGATCGCGCTGATCGCCGGCCTCCTGGTCGGCGCGCTCGCCGGCATCGCCCCGCGGCCGGTGGAGACGGTGCTCATGCGCGGGGTCGATGTGCTCCTCGCCTTCCCGGAGTTCCTTCTCGCGCTCGTCGTCGTCGCCCTCCTCGGCCCCGGGGCCGTGAACGTCGCGATCGGGGTGACGCTCGCCGCCGTGCCGGTGTACATCCGGCTGGCCCGGGCGCAGACCCGGACCCTGCGCACCGCGGAGCACGTCGAGGCCGCGCGGATCCTGGGCGTGCCGCCCGCCCGGGCCTTCCTCCGCCACGTCGTGCCGGGCGTGCTGGGCTCGCTCAGCGTGCTCGCGACGATCGGCATCGGCTCGGCGATCCTCGCCGCCGCCGGACTCGCCTTCCTGGGGCTCGGACCCGCCGAACCGACCCCGGAGTGGGGCCTCATGCTCGCCGGCGGTCGCAACGTCCTCGGCCAGGCCTGGTGGATCTCGGTCTTCCCCGGCCTGGCGATCACGCTGACGGTGATCTCCGCGACCGTCGTCGGCCGGCTCCTCCGGGCAGGACTCGAGGGGAGGGGAGCATGACCGGAACCGAGACGAGATCCGTCGATGAGCCGGTGCTGCGCGTGCGGGGGCTCTCCCTGCGATCGCGGGAGCGCCCGATCGTGTCGGGCGTGGACCTCGAGCTCTTCCCGGGCGAGTGCGTGGCGATCGTCGGGGAGTCGGGGGCCGGCAAGTCCCTCACCTCCCGCGCGCTGCTGGGCCTGCTCCCGGACGGCGTACGGGCGATGGCGGAGGAGCTACGCGTGGACGGTGTCGACGCCCGCCGGCTGGGCGAGCGGGCGTGGCGGCGGCTGCGCGGCTCCCGGATCGCGCTCGTCGCGCAGGACGCGCTGGTCTCCCTCGATCCGCTGCGGCGGATCGGCGCGGAGGTGGCGGAGCCGCTGGAGATCCACGCGCCGCGGCTGCGCCGCACCGAGCGGCGGCAGCGGGTGTCCGGGCTGCTCCGCCGAGTGGCGATGCCCGACCCGGAGCGACGGGCGCGCCAGTACCCGCACGAGCTGTCCGGAGGGCTGCGTCAGCGTGCGCTCATCGCCTCCGCGCTCGCCGCCGCGCCCGCGGTGCTCGTCGCGGACGAGCCGACGACCGCCCTGGACGCGACCGTGCAGGCCCGGGTGCTCGGCCTGCTGCGGGAGATCGTCGATGCGGGCACGGGCCTGCTGCTCGTCAGCCACGACCTGTCCGCCGTCCGACGGGTCGCCGATCGGGTGATCGTGATGCGAGACGGGGTCGTCGTCGAGACCGGAACGACCGAGGAGGTGCTCGATCGCCCGCGCGATGCCTATACCCGGACGCTGCGCGATGCGGTCGTCGTGCTCCCGGGGCGGGATCCGCGGGCCGCGTCCGAGGCCGCGTCGCGGTCGGCGGGCGATCGGGCGGAGGCCCCTGAGGGCCACGTCGTCGCGGACGCCGGCCAGCCGCGTGCCGCCGAGGTCGCGTCGCGATCGGCGGCAGACGACGACCGCAGCGGGCCCCTCCTCGTCGTGCGCGACCTGAGCCGCGCGTTCGACGGCATCCCGGCGGTGCAGGCGGCGGGATTCGCGGTGCCGCGGCGACGCACGCTGGGGATCGTGGGGGAGTCGGGCTCGGGCAAGACGACGCTGGCTCGGCTGATGATCGGAGTGGACCGTCCGGACGCCGGCGCCCTCGTCTGGGCGGGCGGCATCCGGCCCCGCATCCAGTTCGTGCACCAGAACCCGCTCGGCGCCTTCGACCCGCGCTGGAGCATCGGCCGTTCCCTCCGTGAGGCCCTGGAGGCCGGCGGCGTCCCGGCCCCCGAGCGGGCGGGGCGGACCGAGGACCTCCTCCGCGAGGTCGATCTCGATCCCGCCCTCGCCCGGCGCCGGCCCGTGCAGCTCTCCGGCGGTCAGCGGCAGCGCGCTGCGCTCGCCCGCGCGCTCGCCGCCGATCCGGAGCTGCTGGTGCTGGACGAGCCGGTCTCGGCGCTGGACCCGACGGTGCGCGCCCGCGTGCTCTCCCTGCTCGGCGCGGTGCAGCGCGAGCGCGGCCTCACGATGGTGCTCATCTCCCACGATCTCGCGGTGGTCGGCGCCGTCTGCGACGAGGTGGTGGTGATGCAGCGCGGCCGCATCGTCGAGCAGGGGCCCGTGGCCGAGGTGTTCACCGCCCCGCAGCACCCCTTCACCCGTGAGCTCCTGGAGGCCTCGGCCTGAGACCGGCCGCCGTCCAGGACCGGGGGCGGGCCGCGCCGAGGGACGGAGTCCCGGGGACGCCTGGTCGGCGGTAGACTGATCCGCACGCGCATCGATCCGGCCATCACCGGGGAGCACTCGGAAGAACGCGAGGCCACTCGCCAGTAGAACCGAGCGGGGCAGGCCCGTCACAGCCGCTGGAGAGAGATCCGGTCCGCAGGACGGGGTAAGCGGGGTGGTACCGCGGCTCGCACGAGTCGTCCTCGCGAGAAACCGCACACGCCCACCCCCTGTGAGACGACGATGACCTACCCGCGCTCCTCCTTCGGCCCGGCCGCCGAGGCGGCCGTCACGCCCAGCCCGCGCTTCCCCGAGATCGAGCGCGAGGTGCTCGACTTCTGGACCGCGGACGACACCTTCCGCGCGTCGATCGCCCAGCGCGACGGCGCCGAGGAGTGGGTCTTCTACGACGGCCCGCCCTTCGCGAACGGCCTGCCGCACTACGGCCACCTCCTCACCGGCTACGCCAAGGACG